>NZ_QMEX01000029.1 GCF_003284925.1 Mycolicibacter senuensis | reverse complement strand
CCGACCCGCTGGACTGGCTGCGTCGCCACCCGCCGAACTGGAGGTGGGTTCGGCGCGGACTCTACGTCGCGGCCGCGGTGATCCTGCTGCTGCCGATCATCACGTTCGCGATGGCCTACTCCATCACCGATGTGCCCTCACCCGGCGACATCCGCACCAACCAGGTGTCGACGATCCTGGCCAACGACGGCTCGGAACTGGCCAAGATCATCCCGCCGGAAGGCAATCGCGTCGACATCGACATCAGTCAGGTGCCGGTGTATGTGCGGGATGCGGTGCTGGCCGCAGAAGACCGGGACTTCTACTCCAACCCCGGTTTCTCGGTGTCCGGCTTCGCCCGCGCGGTCAAGAACAACCTGTTCGGCGGCGACACCCAGGGCGGCTCCACCATCACCCAGCAGTACGTCAAGAACGCCCTGGTGGGCTCCGAGCGGGCCGGTGTGCGGGGGTTGGTCCGCAAGGCGAAAGAGCTCGTGATCGCCACCAAGATGTCCAGCGCGTGGCCCAAAGACGATGTGTTGCAGGCCTATCTGAACATCATCTATTTCGGTCGCGGCTCCTACGGCATCGCTGCGGCGTCCCGGGCCTACTTCGACAAACCCGTCGAGCAACTCGACGTCGCCGAAGGCGCGCTGCTGGCCGCGCTGATTCAGCGACCCTCGACCCTGGATCCCGCCGTCGACCCCGAAGGCGCCCTCGACCGGTGGAACTGGGTTCTCGACGGGATGGTGGAGACCGGGGCGCTGACCGCCGGTGAACGTGCCGCCCAACAGTTCCCGGAGACGGTGGCGCCCGAGTTGGCGCGCTCCCAGAACATCACCACCGGACCCAACGGGCTGATCCAGCGGCAGGTCACCAAGGAACTGCTGGAGCTGTTCGACATCGACGAGCAGACCCTGAACACCCAGGGCCTGCAGATCACCACCACCATCGATCCGCAGGCGCAGGAGGCCGCGGTCGATGCGGTGGACACCTACCTCAAGGGCCAGATTCCCAACATGCGATCGGCGGTGGTGTCCATCGACCCCCGCGACGGCTCGGTGCGCGCGTATTACGGGGGTTCGGACGCCAACGGTTTCGACTTCGCCCAGGCGGGGCTGCAGACCGGGTCGTCGTTCAAGGTGTTCGCGCTGGTGGCCGCGCTCGAGCAGGGTATCGGGCTGGGCTATCAGGTCGACAGCTCCCCGCTGTCCCTCGAGGGCGGCCGGATCAAGATCACCAACGCCGAAGGGGAGAGCTGCGGGGTCTGCAACATCGCCGAGGCGCTCAAGCGCTCGTTGAACACCGCCTACTACCGGCTGATGCTCAAGCTCAAGAACGGCGCCCAGGACGTCGCCGATGCCGCGCACGCCGCCGGCGTCGCCAAGAGCTTCCCCGGTGTTCCGCACACGCTGTCGCAGGACGGCGGCCCGCCCGAAGGCGGCGTCGTGCTGGGCCAGTACCAGACGCGGGTGATCGACATGGCCTCGGCGTACGCCACGCTGGCCGCCTCCGGGGTGTATCACCCGCCGCACTTCGTGGCGAAAGTCGTCAACGCCGACGGCCAGGTGCTGTTCGACGCCCAGACCTCCGAAGACACCGGCGAGCAGCGCATTCCCAAGGCGGTCGCCGACAACGTCACTTCGGCGATGCAGCCCATCGCCGGCTGGTCGCGTGGGCACAACCTGGCCGGGGGGCGACCGTCGGCGGCCAAGACGGGCACCACCCAGCTGGGTGACACCGGGGCCAACCGGGACGGTTGGATGGTCGGCTACACGCCGTCGTTGTCGACCGCGGTGTGGGTCGGTACCACCGGCGGTGACGAACCGCTGGTGAACCAGTGGGGCGGGCCGGTGTACGGCGCGGGCATTCCGGCCGACATCTGGAAGGCCACCATGGACGGCGCGCTGCGGGGCACCTCCAACGAGTCCTTCCCGACGCCCACCGAGATCGGCGGCTACGCCGGTGTTCCCGCCGCGCCGCCGCCACCCCCGCCGGAGGAGTTGGCGCCGCCGGAGCCGTCGGAGACCGTGATCCAGCCGACGATCGAGATCGCGCCGGGGATCACCATCCCGATCGGTCCGCCCACCACCATCCCGGTCGCACCGCCGCCACCGCAGGCGCCGCTGCCGGGGCAGCCGCCGCAACAGCAGGTTCCGTCGCCGGGCGAACCCGAGACGACCGGGCCGTCGCCGGGCGAACCGGCGCCGCCGATGCCGTAGCGGGTTTGGGATCTCGTTTGCACTCGACGCCGCGGCGTGCGGACGTAACCTGGTAAGCATGCGACCGCAGCAACGGGTGGGGGACGACGGGCCGTCGGGCGCGTTGCCGTTGACTGAGATGGGTTGCGCCCCTGTGACGATGGCGGCAAGCCCGAAACCCGGTCGCGCAGCGCGGGGACGTCCCCGCCGACGGTGAAGAGTCAGGGGCCGCCGGCGCCGGGGGCCGGAAGCGCTGCAGAAGAACACTTCTTGACGACGACGGACGACTCGCCGGCGGATCCGCGCAACGGCGACGGCGAGGATCTGCGGGATCCCATCGAGGAGGTCAAGGCGGCGCTGGAACGACCGCGGCCGCACTCCGATGAGCTAAGCGGAGCCGCAGTGGCGGCGGGCGGTGCACAAGACCCGCCCCCTCGACGAGTGACCTGGCGTGGGGTCCGGCGCGGGGTGTACGCCGTCGTCGCTGCCACGGTGATCGCCCCGGTGGTCACGTTCGGCATGGCCTACCGCACCGTCGAGATTCCCCAGCCGGGCGACATCCACACCGATCAGGTCTCGACGATCCTCGCGGCCGACGGCACCGAGCTGGCGAGAGTCGTTCCACCGGAAGGCAACCGGACCGACGTCAAGATCGACCAGGTGCCAGTGCACGTGCGTGACGCGGTGTTGGCGGCTGAGGACCGCGACTTCTACACCAACTCCGGCTACTCCTTCTCGGGGTCCTTCCGGGCGGTCTGGAACAACCTGCTCGGGGGCGACACCCAGGGCGGTTCGACGATCACCCAGCAGTACGTCAAGAACGCGCTGGTGGGCTCGGAGCGGAGCGGGTTCGCCGGGGTGGTCCGCAAGGGCAAAGAGCTGGTGATCGCCAGCAAGATGTCACGGGAGTGGTCCAAGGACGAAGTGCTGGAGGCCTACCTCAACATCATCTACTTCGGGCGCACCGCCTACGGGATTGCCGCGGCGGCGCGGGCGTTTTTCGGCAAACCGGTCGCCGAACTCGACATCGCGCAGGGCGCGTTGCTGGCGGCGGTGATCCAGCGGCCGTCGGCGCTGGATCCCGCATTCAACGCCGAACGCGCACTCAGCCGTTGGAACTGGGTGCTCGACGGCATGGTCGAGACCGGCGCGTTGAGTCCGGCTGAACGCGCCCGGCAGGTGTTTCCGGCGACGATCCCGCCGCAGCAGGCGCGCAACGCCGATCAGGCCACCGGACCCGAGGGACTGATCCAGCGGCAGGTCATCGCTGAACTGCTCGACATGTTCAGCATCGACGAGCAGGCGCTGAACATGTTGGGGCTGCGGATCACCACCACCATCGACATGAAGGCGCAGCGCGCCGTGGAGAAGGCGGTGGGAGACGTCATGGCCGGGCAGAAACCGGCGTTGCGCACCGCGGTGGTCGCCATCGATCCGCGCACCGGCGCGGTGCGCGCCTATTACGGCGGCGCCGACGGCGGCGGTTTCGACTTCGCCCAGGCGGGCCTGCAGACCGGCTCATCGTTCAAGGTGTTCGCCCTGGTGGCCGCGCTGCAACAGGGCATCGGCCTGGGTTACCAGATCGACAGCGCACCACTGACCGTCGGCCGCACCAAGATCAGCAATGTCGGCGGCGCCAGCTGCGGGGTCTGCAATATCGCCGAGGCGCTCAAGCGCTCGTTGAACACCGCCTACTACCGGCTGATGCTCAAGCTCAAGAACGGCCCGCAGGACGTCGCCGATGCCGCGCACGCCGCCGGGGTTGCCGAGAGCTTTTCCGGCGTCGCGCACACGTTGTCCGAGGACGGCCGCGGCGGGCCACCGGTGAACGGCATTGTGCTCGGCCAGTACCAGACCCGGGTGATCGACATGGCCTCGGCATACGCCACGCTGGCCAATTCCGGGAGGTATCACCGGCCGCATTTCATCCAGCGGGTCGTCGGCCTCGACGGCCGGGTGATCTTCGACAACACCACCGCCGGCGACACCGGTGAGCAACGCATCCCCAAGGCGGTCGCCGACAACGTGACCGACGCCATGAAGGCGATCCCGGGCTGGTCGGGTGGGCACGAGTTGGCCGGCGGCCGGCCCGCCGCGGCCAAGACCGGCACCACCCAGCTGGGTAACACCGGAGCCAACCGGGACGCCTGGATGATCGGCTACACCCCGACGCTGTCGACGGCGGTCTGGGTCGGCACCGACCAGGGTGACGAACCGCTGCGGAACAAATGGGGCGGTCCGGTCTACGGCGCGGGACTGCCCAGCGACATCTGGAAGGCCAGCATGGACGGCGCGCTGCGGGGCGATCCCATCGCGCAGTTCCCCAAGCCCACCGACATCGGCGGCTTCGCCGGGGTGCCGTCCGCGCCCCCGCCGCAGCCGGAGTGGTTCTCGCCACCGCCGCCCCGGGACGCGGAGACACCGGAGCCGCCACCGCCGTTCGGGGAGCCACCGCCATTTCCGCCGCCGCTGTTCCCGCCGCCGCCTCTGCCGCCACCGCCACCTGAGCCGCCGCCTCCTCCGCCGGAGCAACTACCGTGACGGAGGTGATCCCAGGCCGCCCGGTGGTGTCGCCGCTGCCCCTTGCCGAGGACCTGCGCAGCGCCGACGACCGGGACCTGCCGTCCCGCACCGACGACGTCGTGCACGCGTTGTCGAACACCATCGGCGGACCGGTGGGACGCCACGCGCTGATCGGGCGTGCCCGATTCATGACGCCGCTGCGGGTGATGTTCTTGATCGCGGTGCTGTTCCTGGCGCTGGGCTGGACCACCAAGTCGGCGTGCCTGCAAAGCGTCGGCTCCGGCGGCCCCGACGAGCGGGTGGCCAACTGGGACAACGAGCGCGCGTACTTCCAGCTCTGCTACTCCGACGTCGTACCGCTGTACACCGCGGAGTTGCTGAACCAGGGCAAGTTTCCCTACAAGTCCAGCTGGGTGGAGAAGGACGGTACCGGCAAGCCGCAGATCCGCTACGACGGGCTGCCCGCGCAGCGCTATATGGAGTATCCGGTGCTGACCGGGCTCTACCAGTACGCCGCGATGGCCTTGGCCAAGACGTACACGGCGATCACCAAGGTGGTGAAGATCCCGGCGTTGAGCGGGGTCGCCGAGGTGGTGGTGTTCTTCGACATCGTCGCGGTGGGCCTGGCCCTGGCCTGGCTGGTGACGGTGTGGTCCACCGCCGGGCTGGCCGGCCGCCGGGTCTGGGATGCCGCCCTGGTGGCGGCCTCGCCGCTGGTCATCTTTCAGGTCTTCACCAACTTCGACGCGCTGGCCACCGCGTTCGCCGGGGCCGGGCTGCTGGCCTGGGCGCGACGCCGGCCGGTGGCAGCCGGGGTGCTGCTCGGCCTGGGTACCGCCGCCAAGCTGTATCCAGTACTGCTGCTCTACCCGCTGCTGCTGCTGGGACTGCGGACCGGGCGGTTGCGTGACGTCAGGCGCACGGTGGTGGCGACGGCGCTGAGCTGGCTGGCGGTGAATCTGCCGGTACTGGTTTTCGCCCCGCGCGGCTGGACCGAGTTCTTCCGGCTCAACTCTCGCCGCGGCGATGACATGGACTCGATCTATAACGTGGTGAAGTCGTTGACCGGCTGGCGGGGCTTCGACGGGGAGCTGGGGCTGTGGCAGCCACCGACCGTGCTCAACATCGTGGTCGCGGTGTCGTTCGCGCTGTGCTGCGCCGGGATCGGCTACATCGCGCTGACGGCGCCGAGGCGGCCGCGGGTGGCGCAGTTGGCCTTCCTGCTGGTGGCCGCCTTCCTGCTGACCAACAAGGTGTGGAGCCCACAGTTCTCGCTGTGGCTGGTGCCGCTGGCCGTGCTGGCGCTGCCGCATCGCAGGTTGCTGCTGGCCTGGATGGCCGTCGACGCGCTGGTGTGGGTGCCGCGGATGTACTACCTCTACAGCGTCTCGGACCGCAGCCTGCCCGAGCAGGTGTTCACGTCCACGGTGCTGCTGCGCGATCTGGCGGTGCTGGGATTGTGTGCGCTGGTGATCCGGCAGATCTACCGGCCCGATCAGGCCCCGGTGGATCTGGTGCGCGAGCGGGGCGTCGACGATCCCGCCGGCGGGATGTTCGATCGCGCGCCCGACGCCCGGCGGCTCGGCCGATTTCGCGCCGCGGCCCGGCCTCCGGTAACCTAGCCGGGTTGCCGACGCAGGCGACCCTCCTGCCGTGGTCAGATCCACGGCCGCACTACGACCATAGGAGGTGATGAGGTTCCCATGCGTCCATACGAAATCATGGTCATCCTTGACCCCACTCTCGACGAGCGCACTGTCGCCCCGTCCCTGGAGACGTTCTTGAACGTCATCCGCAAAGACGGCGGCACGGTGGACAAGGTCGACATCTGGGGCAAGCGCCGGCTGGCCTACGAGATCGCCAAGCATGCCGAGGGCATCTACGCGGTGATCGACGTCAAGGCCGCCCCGGCGACGGTGTCCGAACTCGACCGGCAGCTCAGCCTGAACGAGGCGGTGCTGCGCACCAAGGTGATGCGGACCGACAAGTCGTAGCAGGCTGTCGCCGCCGTTGCGTAGGCTCAGCTGACACATGCAGCGTCGATACGATCCCAGGAGGGCCCCGTGGCTATTGGTGACACCACGATCACCGTCGTCGGAAACCTGACCGCGGACCCGGATCTGCGGTTCACCCCGTCGGGGGCGGCGGTCGCCAACTTCACGGTGGCGTCCACCCCGCGGATCTACGACCGGCAGAGCGGTGAGTGGAAGGACGGCGACGCGCTGTTCCTGCGGTGCAACATCTGGCGTGAGGCCGCAGAGAACGTCGCCGAGAGCCTCACCCGCGGATCGCGGGTGATCGTCACCGGCCGGCTGCGGCAGCGGTCCTTCGAAACCCGCGAGGGCGAGAAGCGCACCGTCTACGAGATCGAGGTCGACGAGATCGGCCCCTCGTTGCGGTATGCCACCGCCAAGATCAACAAGGTCAGTCGCGGTGGCGGCGGGGGCGGCTTCGGCGCGGGCGGCGGTGCCACAGCGGGTGCGGCACCGATGGCCCAGTCCGGCGGCGCGCCCGCGGAAGACCCGTGGGGCAGTGCTCCGGCGTCCGGCTCCTTCGGCGGCGCCGACGACGAGCCGCCCTTCTAGACAACCGAACCACACAGCACGAAAGAGATAGATAGATGGCCAAATCCAACAAGCGGCGTCCGGCTCCCGAGAAGCCGATCAAGACGCGCAAGTGCGCGTTCTGCTCGAACAAGAAGCAGGAGATCGACTACAAGGACACCTCGCTGCTGCGCACCTACATCAGTGAGCGGGGCAAGATCCGCGCCCGGCGGGTGACCGGCAACTGCGTTCAGCACCAGCGCGACATTGCGATCGCGGTCAAGAACGCCCGCGAGGTCGCGTTGCTGCCCTTCACCTCGTCGGCCCGCTAGCCGACCGTCCGAGCCGAGAAAGTACGAAACGATGAAGCTGATTTTGACCGCTGAGGTGGACCACCTCGGAGCGGCCGGAGACACCGTCGAGGTCAGGGACGGATACGGCCGCAATTACCTGCTCCCGCGGGGCCTGGCTATCCTCGCCACGCGCGGCGCGCAGAAGCAGGCCGACGACATCCGTCGGGCCCGCGAGACCAAGCAGGTGCGCGACCTGGACCACGCCAAGGAGCTCAAGGCGGCCCTCGACGCGCTGGGCCCGGTCACGCTGCCGATGAAGACCGCCGCCGACTCGGGCAAGCTGTTCGGTTCGGTGACCGCAGGCGACGTGGTCACCGCCATCAAGAAGGCGGGCGGGCCCAACCTCGACCGGCGGATCGTGCGGCTGCCCAAGGCGCACATCAAGGCGATCGGCAGCCACCCGGTATCGGTGCACCTGCACCCCGAGGTCCACGTCGACGTCACGCTCGACGTCGCCGCGGCGAACTAGCATTTCCCAGCTGCCCCGGTGGCGCCCTGATCGGCTCCGCCGGGGCGTTGCTGTGCCCGGATCCGGTTAAGGCCGGTTAACTCTGGCTAACTTTTCGGCCGGTGTGAAGTCCTGGTGCTATTTACCCGGTCGTGGAGCGCCGTCTACCTCCCCGTCAGGCAACACGCCCAAGACGGCAACCTGAGCCGACACGCCGAAGAGATTGTCTTCCACAACGACGACACCGCGGTGTGGTGCGCTTACCTGCGGTGATACCTAACCAGCGGTGAATGATCCACAGGTCTTCCCCACGGTCCCAAACAAGTGGAGGTCCGGTATGCACACTTCATCCACACCTTTGTGAACAAGGCCGTTTGGCGGCGTCGCCAGCAACGCCTAGCGTCAAGCCGGCACGACGGGACCGGGGGTGTCCGAAGATGTCTCAGCCCACGGCTAGCATGCCGGGGCAGCAGCATCGAATAGACGTTCGAGCGTGCCGTAGAGGAGGTGGGGCGTATGGCAGTGGTCGACGACCGCGGGCACTCTGAGCTCGAGGAGCCGCCGCGCGAGGATGTCGGCCGCCAGCCGCCCCAGGACGTCGCCGCCGAACAGTCGGTGCTCGGTGGCATGTTGTTGAGCAAGGACGCCATCGCCGACGTGTTGGAGCGGGTGCGGCCCGGCGACTTCTACCGTCCGGTGCACCAGAACATCTACGACGCGATCCTGGATCTCTATGGCCGCGGCGAGCCGGCCGATCCGGTGACGGTGGCGGCCGAACTCGACCGCCGCGGCCTGCTGCGCCGGGTGGGTGGCGCCCCATATCTGCACACGCTGATCTCGACGGTGCCCACGGCGGCCAACGCGGGCTACTACGCCGGGATCGTCGCCGAGAAGGCGCTGCTGCGCCGGCTGGTGGAGGCCGGCACCCGGGTGGTGCAGTACGGCTACGCCGGCGCGGAGGGCGCTGATGTGGCCGAGATCGTCGACCGCGCCCAGGCCGAGATCTACGACGTCGCCGACCGCCGGCTCTCCGAGGACTTTGTCCCGCTCGAAGACCTGCTGCAGCCCACCATGGACGAGATCGACGCGATCGCCTCCCACGGCGGGATTGCGCGCGGGGTGCCCACCGGCTTCATCGATCTGGACGAGGTCACCAACGGTCTGCACCCGGGGCAGATGGTGATCATCGCGGCCCGCCCGGGTATGGGCAAGGCACTGGCGCTGGACACCCTGCTGCCCACCCCGTCCGGCTGGACCACGATGGGCGACGTCTCCGTCGGCGATTGGTTGCTGGACGCCGACGGGCTGCCCACCCGGGTGCTGGCCGCCACCGACGTGATGTTGGGCCGGCCGTGCTACGAAGTCGAGTTCTCCGATGGCACGGTGATCGTGGCCGACGCCGAGCACCTGTGGCCGACGGAAGCTGGTGTCCGGACGACGGCGCAGCTGCGTTGTGGGCTGGACCGTATCGCTCCGGCGGGTTCCATCGGGCGGCATGGTGGCACTGCGCTGCTGGTACCGGCGCTGAGCCTGTCGGCGGTACGGCGGGTGCCCAGCGTGGCGGTGCGTTGCGTGCAGGTCGACAATCCGGCGCGGCTCTACCTGGCCGGCCGCGGCATGGTGCCCACCCACAATTCCACGCTGGCACTGGATTTCATGCGGTCCTGCTCGATCAAGAATCGACTGCCCAGCGTCATCTTCTCCCTGGAGATGAGCAAGTCCGAGATCGTCATGCGACTGCTGTCGGCCGAGGCGAAGATCAAACTCGGCGATATGCGCTCGGGGCGGATGAGCGACGACGACTGGACGCGGCTGGCCCGGCGAATGAGCGAGATCAGCGAGGCGCCGCTCTACATCGACGATTCGCCGAATCTGACCATGATGGAGATCCGCGCCAAGGCTCGTCGGCTCAAGCAGAAGGCCGACCTGCGCCTGGTGGTGGTGGATTACCTGCAGCTGATGACCTCGGGCAAGAAGGTGGAGTCGCGTCAGATCGAGGTGTCTGAATTCTCGAGGCATCTCAAGCTTTTGGCCAAGGAGCTGGAACTACCGGTGGTCGCGCTGAGCCAGCTCAACCGCGGTCCCGAGCAGCGCACCGACAAGAAGCCGATGCTGGCAGATCTCCGTGAGTCGGGCTGCCTGACCGCGTCGACGCGAATCCTGCGGGCCGATAACGGGGCCGAGGTAACCCTGGGGGAGTTGATGCGCACCGGGGAGCGCCCGCTGGTCTGGTCGCTGGACGAGCAGCTGCGGATGGTGGCCCGGCCCATGACCAACGTGTTCCCCAGCGGGCACCGTGAGGTGTTCAAGCTGCGGATGGCCTCCGGGCGCGAGGCCGAGGCCACTGCCAACCACCCTTTCCTTACCCTGGATGGCTGGGTTGCGTTGGGTGACCTGAATGTCGGGGACCGGCTGGCGGTGCCGCGGCGGGTACCCGAACCGGTGGACACCACGCGGATGGAAGACTGCGAAGTGATCCTGCTGGCGCACATGATCGGCGACGGTTCGTGCGTGAAGAACCAGCCGATCCGCTACGCCTCGATCGACGAGGCGAACCTGACCGCGGTGACTGCAGCGGCCATGCACTTCGGGGTGATGGCGGTACGCGACGAGTACCCGGCCGCCCGGGTAACGACACTGCGGTTGCCGGCGCCGTATCGGTTGACCCACGGCAAGCGCAATCCGATCGCGGCGTGGCTGGATGGGCTGGGGCTGTTCGGCAAGCGCAGCTACGAGAAGTTCGTGCCGCAAGAGGTTTTCGCGTTGCCGAATGATCAGGTGGCGTTGTTCCTGCGGCATCTGTGGGCCACCGACGGGTCGGTGTCATGGGATGCCAAACATGATGTGGGCCGCATCTACTATGCGTCGACGAGTCGGCGGCTGATCGACGATGTAACGTCACTGCTGTCGCGGATGGGCGTCTTCGGCCGCATCAAGCGAGTAACCAAGGCCGGCTACCGCGATGGCTGGCACCTGTGTCTCTACGGCGCAGAGAACCAGGTCCGGTTCCTGCAAATCGTTGGGGCGCAAGGCGCCAAAGCTGTGGGGGCCAAGGAGATTCTTGATCGTCTGCAGGGCTTGGCGCGCAATCCGAACCTGGACACCGTGCCGAAAGAGGTATGGGTGCAGGTTCGCCGGGCACTGGCTGATCAACAGATGACTCAGCGCGAGTTCGCCGCAGCCATGGGCACGAAGTACTGCGGTTCGACGATGTGGAAGCACGCCCCTAGCCGAGCCCGGTTGCACCGCGCTGCCGCGGTGCTGGAAGATCTGGACATCCACGCGCTGGCGACTAGCGACGTCTTCTGGGACACCATTGTGGAGATCACCAGCATCGGCGAGCATGATGTGTTCGACGGAACCGTAAGCGGCACACACAATTTCGTGGCGCAAGGTATTTCAGTTCACAACTCGCTAGAGCAAGATGCGGATATGGTCATCCTGTTGCACAGGCCCGACGCTTTCGAGCGTGACGACCCGCGGGGCGGCGAGGCGGACCTGATTCTGGCCAAGCACCGCAACGGACCGACGAAGACGGTGACGGTGGCGCATCAGCTGCACTTGTCGCGGTTTACGAATATGGCGCATTAGTAGATTGGTTGCTTGTAGGATCTCACCGCTGATGTCATTTTCTCAGCGGTGGTGTCATGTCCTTGTCATGTGTCTCAGCCCGTGTCATGTATGTAGACGCATGTGTGGGAGACGGATGTTGGTTGCACTGATGGCGTGAGCGGCCGTGCGCTGAAGCCCGGCGCACTGTGCGCCTGTTCCCGTTGGTTGTGGGGTTATCGGTGTGTGGTTGTTGATCGTCGGGGTGTGTTGGGCCACCAGCTGGCTTCGCGGAGGAGGGTGGCGATGGCGGGGACGGTGAGGGTCCGCACGAGGAAGGTGTCGAGGAGCAGGCCGCAGCCGATGATGAGTCCGACTTGGATCATGATGGCGACCGAGCCGATCATGAGGCCGAACATGCTGGCGGCGAAGATGATGCCGGCGGAGGTGATGACCGATCCGGTGTTGGCGACGGTGCGTAGGACGCCGACGCGGATGTTGCGTCCGGATTCCTCGCGTAGCCGTGAGACCAGCAGCATGTTGTAGTCAGCACCCACGGCGACCAGGATGATGAACGCAAGCAGTGGGACCGGCCATGCGATTTCGTGGCCGAATCCACCTTCGAAGATCAGCACACCGATGCCCAACGAGGCCAGGTAATTGAGTATCACGGTGCCTAGCAGGTAGAGCGGGGCGAGCAGGGCGCGCAAGAGCAGCACCAGGATCAGTCCGACGATGAGCAAGGTCGCAGCAGCGAGTTGGGCGAAGTCGGCCCGCAGGAGTTGTTGGATGTCGGAGTTGACGGCCGGGAACCCGGCCACCGAGATCGCAGCGTCGGCCAGGGCGGTGTTGGGGCGCGCAGTTTGGGCGGCGGCGGTGATCTGGTGGGCCAGTTGCATCGCGCCGATGCTGTAGGGGTCGAAGGCTGTTTCGATCGCGAACCGCGCGGTTTTGCCGTCCGGGGACAGGAATTGTTTGGCGACTGCGGCGAATTGGCGGTTATCGAAGACGTCGGGGGGCAGGTAGAAGCCGCTGGCGGCGTCCGAGCCGGTGCTGGCGCGTGCCGAGTTCTGCAGTTGGGTGGCGACTTGGCCCATCTTGGACAGCATTTCGATGTTGCTGTCGGCTAGCGCGTGCACACCGCCGGCCAATGCTTGGGCGCCGGCCGCGAGTTGGCCGATACCGTCTTGGAGTCGGCCGATGTTGGTCGTCAGGTCGGCGGGGTTCCCGAGTGCGCCAAATACTGTGTCCAGTGAGGTGACGGCGGTTTGGATGTCGGCGAGGGTGGCGGTGACGGTGGCGTTGGTCGCCGGGTTGTAGTGGTCGCCCAGGTCGGCGACCTGATCGAAGAAGCCGTTGTTGCGCAAGCTGACCAGGACCTGGATCTGGTCGCGGATCTGGGCGCATTGCGGTGTGGTGGCACACCATGGAGACTCAGCGAGGCCGGCGGAGAGGGGGTCCACGATGGCGATGGCGTGTTGGGCTTGCTCGGCTGAGGATCGCAGTCCCGGACCTGATTGGATGGCCTGGTCGATGACGGGAGCGCTGGCTGAAAGTTGGTGCAGCAGCGGCATGAACCGTTGGGCCTGGGTGCGGCCGGACTGCGTGTTGGCCAAAATCCCGGCCAGCGGGGTTAGGGCGGTGCGCAGTGTGGCGTCGAGTTGAGCCAGCCCGCCGGCGAGCTGATCAGCACCGTCGGTGAGTTTGGCGAGGTCGCCTTTTCGTGCGTCACCGTCGGCGACGGCTCCGGCCATCTTGTCGCCGATCTGACCGTTTTGCCAGGACAGCTGGGCCTGCTCCAGTCTTTCTCCGGTGGGGCGGGTGATACCGGAGACTTTGGTGACACCGGGAACCTGTGCCACGCGGGAGGCCATTTCGTCGAGGTCGGCCAGCCCCTTGGCGGTGCGCATATCGGTGGGGTTGGCCACGACCAGAAATTCGCCGATGATGACGTCTTTGCGGAAGTGGCGGTCCAGCAGTTGGTAGCCCTGGTTGCTGGCGGTGGTAGTGGGTTGGCCTTTGCGGTCGTCATAGCTGATCCGCATCATCGTCAGCGCCACCGCTGACAGGGCCACCAAGATGACCAGGCTGATGATCAGCAGGGGGACGGGTCGGCGCACCACGGCGACGGCGACACTGTTCCAGTATCGGCGGGTGCGATCGGGTTTGGGTTCACCGATCCCGCGTTTGGCGGCCAACGCCAGCACTGGCGGCAACAAGGTCACCGTGGCCAAGAAGCCGACGAACACCGCTACCGCGCATGCCGGACCCAGACCGGCGAATACACTCAGGCGCGCGAAGACCATCGCCAGGAAGGCCAGCGCTACGGTCGCTGCTGACGCCGCGATCACCCGGCCGATACTGGCGGTGGCTGCGACGACCGCCGCATCAGCGGGCACCTGAGCGCGGCGCTGCTCGTGGTAGCGGCTGATCAAAAACACCGTGTAATCGGTGCCCGCCCCGAGCAGGATCGCGGTCATGAACGCCACGGTGAACTGCGAGACAGGCATGCCGATCTCACCGAGAGCAGAAAGCACGCCACGCCCCACCGCCAGGCTCACCCCGATCACCAGCAGCGGTAGCATCGCAGTGAACAGTGAGCGGTACACGACCAGCAAGATCAGGGCGATCAGGCCGGCCGTGGCGATCGACACCAGTAGCAGATCATGTTCGGCAGAAGCGATCTGGTCGCTGAACGTGGCCGCCGGGCCCGTCACATAGACCGTCGTCGAGGAGTCGGCGAACACTTGCTCGGCGATACCTCGCACCGCCTGCACCGATTCGGCCGCGGTCGGATCACCCAATGTCCCAGCCACCCCCACCGGCAAGAACCAGGCTTTGTGATCCTCGCTGATCGCATGGGCTTCGGTCACCGAATCAGCCAGCAGGTCCTGCACCAGCAACACGTGCCCGGTATCGGCGCGCAGCCGCTCCACCAGCTGCTCGTAACGCTGCCGCACCGACGGGGTCAACCCGTCCGGGTCTTCCATCGCGACGAACAGCATCGTCTGGGAGCCCTGCTCACCGAATGCGGCGCTCATCTGATCCACGGTCTGAAATGAGGCCACGTCACGAGGAATCAGGTTCACCGACTGCTGGCGCACGACCGTCTCCAACTGTGGAAACAGCAGCGCCAAGACCACCGCGGCCCCCAGCCACGCCGCGATCACCAATGCCTTATGCCGCACCGTGAATCCCGCCAACGCCGCCAGCCGCGCACTGTACTCACGGGGGACGGTCGGAGATATCACCCGGCCATGGCGGCGCGCAACCAATGTCGCGGTGCCCGATGCCCCCGAATCGCCTTCAGACGCCACAACCACACCCCCCAAACAATACTATCGGTATCGCTACGCTACTACGTATCCCCAATTGCCCACCCCGATATGCCGGCGCTCGCTGCCAGGGGTCGCATCCTCCCTCACCGCAGCACGGTGTCGGCGTCGGCATCCTCGGGCAGATCGTGGCGCACCACCCGGACCCGCCCACCGGGCAGACATGCCATGTAGCCGTGATGCTTGCCGTAGAGCTCCCAAGCCGTGGCATGGGCATCGGCGTCGACGTCGATCCGGTGCCCATCGGAAAACACCAGATGCAGCACACCATCCTCACCGCAGCGGGCGATGGTGCACACCGTTCCCGCCAGATCGAACAACGGACGCTCGCACTCGGTGACCCGATCGGGATCAACGAGAACTTCCTCGACCGGGAACTTCCCGACCGCGGGCAACGTCAGCCGTAGTGGCCGAGCGATCACCACTTCGTTGTAACCGGAAAACCCCAGCATCACACCGTCATGCAACGACACCCGATGCACGACGCAATCTTCGATCCACGCGGTATACATGGCGCCTCCCTCGACGCAGCGACGAGCTCGTGCCCGAATAGTACACCTGGTATCGCTGCGATACTATTAGTATCGTTTGAGGGAGGTAGGTGTGGCGAAGATCTGTGGACTCACGCACCTAGTGCATACCTGCCCAGAGTCGGCCTCGCTAGTGCGCACAAGTTCTGCAACGCCATGCCAAAACCCGCCACTACCAGCAGTTTCTCTGCGCCACTGCTGGTACCCTAACTACCCGGATAGCGGGCGCTCGTTCCCCGCGAAATTCAGCGCGAGACGAGGTGAGTCGGTGTGAGCGGCCAGCAGGCACCATTCCACGACGAAGACGACGACATCGACCCCCGCCGCATCCGCTCCCGCAACCGCCTACTCGACGCCGCGACCGCACTGCTCACCAGCGGCGGTATCGAAGCCGTCACCATCGACGCAGTCACCAAAGCCTCCAAGGTCGCCCGAACCACCCTCTACCGGCACTTCAACAGCTCATCACAACTACTCGCCGCCACTTTCGAACGGCTCCTACCCCAAGTCACCCCACCCGCCCCGACCAGTGGCACGCTACGAGAACGCCTCATCGAACTCCTCACCCGACAAGCCAGCTTGTTCGCCGACGCACCAGCGCACATCACCATGCTCGCCTGGCTCGCCCTCGGCCCCACCGCTATAGACCACCCCAACGGCGAACACGCCCCCGGAGCACTGCGAGCACGAGTAATCGACCAATACCGCCACCCCTTCGACGCCATCCTGCAAAGCCCCGAAGCCATCACGGAACTCGACGACTTCGACCTCGACCTCGCCCTATGCCAACTCGTCGGACCACTCGCCTTCGCACGAATGACCGGCCTGCGATCCACCACCGTCGACGACTGCACACACATCGTCGATAACTTCCTAGCCGCTCACCAACGAACGCAGACCCAACCCCCACCCCTGAAACCTATCGACCAGAAGTGAATTCGTTCGACCGAAAATAGACAAGCAAGGATCTGCCCACATCGAACAGCAACGCCATCAACCGGATTGCAAGATGATCTGAAACACCGAACGGAAACACCCAGGCCGGACCTCCACGGACAGAACGAAAAACGGGAAAACTCAACGCGGAAATGACGGGGATCTGAGACAGAAGCCAGCTGACACCAACGGAGCCCTCGGCATATCACCAGGTCATGCGCCCGTCACACGACAGGCAGCACGAGACCCTACATTGCTGTCGCGATGCAGTCACCTCAGCAAGCGGCAGCGGGTACCAGAGCAGGTGGTTCTGATGAAACTAGATCCTCCCTCCAGGCGGAAGGTGCGAGTCCACGAACTCGCCAAAGAACTCGGCTGGACGTCTCGTCCGTTGTTGGACGAGTTGGGTCGTCGCGGAGAGTTTGTGAAGTCCGCGTCGAGCACCCTCGAGCCCCCGGTTGTCTGCGAGACCCGACGTGAGTTCGCCAGCGTGGACGACATGCTTGACCCAGACGTGACTGTCGCACCTGAGGCGTATGGCAAGTCTGCGTATCCCCGTGCCGCGGAAGTACCGGATGAAAGCTTCGGTGCGGCGCGCAGACGCGCCAAATCCAGGTCGGCTCAAAGGGACACCAAACCTGGAGTACCACGATGGCGGTCGACGATCCTCCAGTTCATCTTCGACGAGGTGATAGTGCGTCGCCGACCAGAACACCTGCACAGATCTCAGGGAAGCTACTTTCGTTGGGAGTTGAAGCAAGCGGAGGAGATGAACGCGTCCTAGGCAGAGGCGCGGCTAAACGGGCTCGACTGCGACGAGACAGAGGCTATCGAGTGGATTCGACTAAGCGAAGGCGATCGGCCGCGCTTAGCGGCCGAGCTTTTCGGAGCCGGTCTTTCGCCGGAGGAGGTACAGCTTCGGCTGGGCTACGGCGGCCGGATCGATCCACGGAGGCCGACCCTCTATCAGCGGTTTCGTGACGGGCACATCAGTCGGACCGAGGTCGTCGCAGCGGTCAGGGAGTGGCGTCGTCGCAACGCGGCTGGATGACCGCTACGGCGTAGCAGGTGGCGACCGCGCCAGGGGCTTCGCGAACTGTGACCGCAGCCGCCCAATCCGGTGAACTCAACCGATCCTTTCGTAGTTGTCGGGTTGATCCGGCAAGGCGATCCGGCGTACGCGCTGACCGCGTTCCGGGTCGTGGTCACCTGACGTTCTCGATCCGGCAGGGGCGGGTATGCCGTCACCCAGGGCAGTGCAGTCTGCACCCCCACCACCGAAATCTGCGACCAGATGCTGTAGTCGCGCGGGCCGAGGTTCGCCCATTGTGGAGACCCAGATCTCAACGACCACAGCAAGGAAGTGTCGCCGCCATGCCTGCAACTGCCACCGCGAAACTACGCACGATCGCCAGTACAGCTCCTATCGACGAGATTCTGTCGATCGTCCGCGAGGATGGCGGCGTCATCGTCAAGGGACTTCTCACACCGGATCAGGTCGCACGCTTCAATGCCGAGATCGACCCGGCCCTGCAGGAGCTAAATCCCGGTTCCAAGCACGACAACGAAATCGTTGCTGAATTCCACGGCCGGAACACCAAGCGCCTCACCAACCTGGTCAGCCGAAGCGAGACGTTCCGCCGCGAAGTGATCGATCACGACCTCGTTCATGCGCTGGCCGATGCGGTCTTTCTCGAAGAATCGGGAACCTACTGGATGACGACGGCTCAGGTGATCGAGATCGGTCCGGGCAACGCCGCCCAGATGCTCCACCGCGACCTGGAGAACTGGTTTCCGTTCGTCGGCATGGGGCCCGCAGGGCCCGAGGTGACCGTCAACTTCCTGATCGCCCTGACCGACTTCACCGAGGGGAACGGCGCCACCCGAGTGATCCCGGGTAGCCACAAGTGGGATGACTTCGAGGACCGCGGCACGCATGAGCAGACCGCTCCAGCCGAGATGAGCGCCGGCGACGCGCTGTTCCTCAGCGGCAAGACCGCCCACGGCGGCGGCGCGAACCGCACTTCCGACGAGTACCGCCGTGCGGTCAGCTTCGCGCTCAACCCGGGCTTCTTGGTAGGCGAGGAAGCCTACCCGTTCCTCGTCGACCGCGAACTCGCACGATCGCTCCCGCCCCGCGTTCAGAGCCTCATCGGATTCCGCTCGCAGTACCCGACCGGCTCTCCGGGACTTTGGCAGGTCGACTACAGCGAGCTAGCGGACTACCTCGACCTCTGACCGACGAGTGCGGTCCAGACGGGCGGAGCCGCTCCGCGTTGCGGCCGGAATCCAACAACCTTCAGGAGATGTCATGACCATCGAATTCGCCGCCGCCGTCTTCCGGACCACGAATGCGCCACTCACCATCGAAAAAGTCTCGATCCCCTCGACTCCGCCGCCCGGCGACGTACTCGTGCGGATGCAGGCGAGTGGGTTGTGCCACAGCGACCTGCATGCGATCGCCGGTGAATGGGACGTGCCCACCCCCATGATCCTCGGCCATGAGGGCGCCGGGATCATCGAGAGCGTCGGGGAGGGAGTCACGGCCCTAGCCCCCGGCGATCACGTTGTGCTCTCCTGGACGCCCTCGTGCCGTCGGTGCCGCTACTGCGTCAGCGGCCGTCCCGTCCTGTGCCACATGGTGAGTCAGCATTCGGCCAACCATCTCTCGTTCGACGGTCGGTCACGTATCACGGCAGCGGACGGAACGGACGTGTTGAGCTTCGCCGGCCTCGGTACGTTCGGCCAGTATGTGATGGTGCCCGAATCGGGCGCGATCGCCATCCGGAACGACGCGCCATTCGAACAGTCGTCTCTCATCGGCTGCGCAGTCACTACGGGGGTCGGGGCAGCGGTCAACACCGCGAAGGTGCGTCCGAGTGACACGGTGCTGGTCATCGGCTGTGGTGGCGTCGGGTTGAATGCGATTCAGGGTGCTCGACTCGTCGGCGCGCAGCGGATCATCGCTGCCGATATCTCCGACGAAAAGCTCAACCAAGCACGCATTTTCGGAGCTTCCGAGGTCATCAACAGTTTCCGCGAGGATCTGGCGGCGAAGGTCGCGCAGCTCACTGACGGTCGGGGCGTCGAAGTCGCGATCGAGGCTATCGGCCTGTCGGAGACCATCGAGGCCGCGTACGCGGTGTTGGCCCGCGGCGGCACCGCCGTCGTCGCCGGGCAGGTGGCAAACGGCGTGACGATAACGATCGATCCGTTCGTCATGTCCGACTCCGAGCTTTCGCTCATCGGCTCGAACTATGGTTCGAGTAAGCCCGACGTCGATTTCCCCATGCTCGTCGAACACTACATGCACAACCGCATCGATCTCGACTCTCTCGTCACCCGGGTCATCGACCTGGCAGACCTCAATGAGGGGTTCGACGAGATGAAGCGTGGCGTCGGAATCCGTTCGGTGATCAAGTACTGATGAACACCCCGAGATCTGCCGGGAGAACGGCGATCGTCACCGCCGCGAAGGACACGCTCGACGCGGCCGTCGACGCGCTCGGCGGACCGTCGTCGGCGCTGGGAGTCGCAGGCAAGGCCAGAATTCCGCTTCCAGCAACACGACATCTTGATCGCGTTCGGCCAGCCGCAGTGCCGTCGCCATGCCGCCCATACCGCCGCCGATCACGACGAGATCGCACTTGAGGTCGCCTTTGCGTCGGCGGCCGTGTTGTGGGCGTGCATCGCGCGGTAGGCGAGGTAGTAGACCAAGCCCTGAGCGCCCCATGTCGTCAACGCGGCGGTGTAGAAGATCGTGCGGAGTTCGTCGTCGAACGGGAGCGGGAAGAAGTCGTAGGTGACCGCGATCGTGGTCCCCGCAGCCGTGACCAGCGCAGCCCAGCCGGCGAGCCGCTTTTCGCCGATGCCCCACAGCCGCGTGACGAAGTACGCGAGGAACAGCGTGGTGAGCAGGTTCATCGTGAGATAGAACGTGGCCGGACCAACATGGAGCGTCATGTGGTCAAGCCCGCCCAGGAGGAAGCCGCCCGCAATGGCGAGTCCGAACGCGCCGATTTCAACGGGGAGGGTCGGCTTGTACTGATGGGTCACTGCCATCAGGCCCAACACCAGGACGAGCGTGAAGCCGAACGATCGCGAGAACGCGTCGAGGAAGAAGGCGACGGAGAAGGGGACGCTGCCCGATTCGGCGCCCAGCAGCGACCCCACAAGGAAGTTCGTCGCCGATACACTGACGACCAAGCATTCAAGGCCGAGCAGCCAGTTGCCGTAGTTCCGGAGAAACGTCCAGCCGCAGTAGAAGCCGACGACGATCAGCCAGACATCGGCCAAGAGGAAGAGCATGTCCTTCATTGCCTTGGCTCCTTTCGTATCTGCGGTGGCCTCTACTTTCGTGAGCCGGTGGCTCCAGTCACAACGACACTGCGCACCTGTTCGAGTCGCAGTCGGTGCACGGTGCACCCCGTGTGCACCCTGCACCCGCTCGGTCAAAAGGCGGTGCGCGCTGTCGTAGTGAGCGAGGTCATACCTGAGCCACGGTGGACGTCACGGAGTCACCAGAATGACGAGGGAGTTGGCAGTCATGACAGCTGAGGTATCGAGCGAGGTCGCGGAGTTCGACGTCGTCATCATCGGAGCGGGAATCTCGGGAATCGGCGCGGCAAGGTATTTCAGCCGCGAGCTCCCAGACAAGTCACTCGCCGTGCTGGAGGGCCGCCAGAATTTCGGCGGAACGTGGGATCTCTTCCGCTACCCGGGGATTCGCTCCGACTCGGACCTGCACACCTTCGGTTACGACTTCAAGCCGTGGCGTCATGAGTCGGCGATCGCGGACGCTCATCTGATCCGGGAGTACCTGCACGAGACGATCGAGGAAAACGATCTTGCGCGACTCATCCGGTACGGACATCGGGTCGTGCGGTCGGAATGGTCCTCGGCGGACTCGAAGTGGACCCTCACCGTCGAAGTGACCGATCCCGTCGCCGGCTTGATCGCCACGAAGACGATCCAGACCGGATGGGTTTTCGCGGCCACCGGCTACTACCGGTACGACGAGGGTTTCTCGCCGGAGTTTCCGGGCCGCGAAGACTTCGAGGGACTGGTGATTCATCCGCAGCACTGGCCGGAGGACCTCGACTACCACGGCAAGAAGGTCGTCATAATCGGTAGCGGCGCGACCGCGGTCACGATGGTGCCGGCGATGTTGACCGGCCCTCGCGCCGCGGGCCATGTGACGATGCTGCAGCGCACGCCGACCTACATCATGCCGCTCCCAAGCGTCGACAAGCTCGCCCTCGCGCTCACGAAACTTCTCGGGCCCGAGCGCGGGTACGTCGTCACGCGGTTCAAGAACATCTGGGTCGAACGCGGGATCGTCAAGGGTCTCCGGATGTTCCCGAAGGCAGGGCGAAAGCTGATCCGGCGCGAGAACATCAAGCGGCTCCCCAAGGGGTTCGACGTCGACAAGCACTTCAACCCGCCTTACAACCCGTGGGACCAGCGGTTGTGCGTGGCGCCGGACGGAGACTTCTTCGACGCGATCAAAGACGGCAGCGCCTCGATCGTCACTGACTCCATCATGCGATTCAGCAAACGCGGTATCGTGCTGCACTCCGGCGAAGAACTGCAGGCCGACATCATCGTGACCGCGACCGGATTGAACCTACAGCTCTTCGATGGCATGCCGATCGTGGTGGACGGGCGCGAGGTCGACATCACCGAGTCGTACGCGTACCGGGGGATGCTCCTGAGCGGAATCCCGAACTGGGCGTTGGCTATCGGCTACACGACATCGTCCTGGACTCTCAAGGTGAGTCTCATGTGCCGGTACTTCATCGACCTGATCAACCACATGGACGCCCATGGATTCGACCGCGCGGTCCCCGTGGCGATTCCGGGAATGGCTGCCAGACCAGTCATGGACCTCCAATCCGGTTACGCCAAGCGTGGGGCGAAGGTGTTGCCCAAGCAAGGATCGACGGCGCCGTGGCGGATGGCGATGTCCTACCAGGAAGACGCAAAGGCATTGCGTGGTCCAGTTGCCGACGAGCACCTCGAGTTCGGCGTCAAGGAGCAGGTGCACGCCGATGTCTGATCTCGATCAGTTCGCAACGCTGCCGTCCGGAATGACGATCTGCTACCGCGACTCCGGGAACCAGACCGATCCCGCGATCCTGCTCATCGCCGGGCTCGGAGAGGACCTCACCTTCTGGACCGAGTCATTCGTCGGATCGCTTGTTGCCCAGGGGTTCCGGGTCGTCCGCATGGACAACCGGGACATCGGTCAATCCACCTTCGTCACGACGCCGCCGCCGGCGACCTGGCGTCAGCTCACCGGGCGTCCCCGCGGCGACGCCTACTCGCTGGCGAACATGGCCGCAGATTGTGTGGGTGTCCTCGACCATCTGGGGATCGCGCAGGTCCACCTCGTCGGTCGATCGATGGGCGGCATGATCGCCCAGACGATCGCCGCGACCGAACCGCAGCGAGTGCTGTCCTTGACGTCGATCTACTCGACCACCGGGGCGGGCAAAGTCGGCCAGCCGGCGCTGTTGACGATCCGGCTACTCGTCGCGTCGCCGCCCAAGAACAGAACTGCGGCCGTGCGCAACCACTTGCGGCTGACCAGGCACATCGCGGGAAGGGCGTACCCCATCGATGACGCCGAGGAAGCCGCCATCGCAGCGCGGGGCTGGGATCGCTGCGCCGGGGACCAGGCCGCCGGGATCGCACGCCAGATTCAGGCGATCCAGAACTCCGGAGACCGCACGGCTCAACTGCACAGAATCACGGCTCCAACCTTGGTCATCAACGGTGATCGCGATGTGTTGGTCAACCCGAGTGGCGGTGCCGCGACCGTGAAGGCAATCCGCTTGGCCCAACACGTCGTCATTCCCGGCATGGGGCATCACATTCCGGAACCACTGGTAGACCCCATCACCCGATACATCTCGCAACACGCGGAACGCGTGAACCAGGGAGGAAAGCATGTCAGAATCTCGTGATACGCAGGCGAGCACCTCGATCGACTACATCGATCATTGTTGGGGCACAGACTCGTTCGCACCTGGCGGCCCGATTCCGCGGTAGCCCCCTACGCAACGACGACCGAGGCCACGGCCTCACCGAATCGACGGGCGCATCCATTGTGCCGGCACCGAAACCGCCGGCGACTGGGCCGGATGTGCGAACGGCGCCGTTCTGACGGGTCTGCGTGCCGCAGAGCGTATCGCCGAGCGCCTCAGCGTGGAAGAAGGAGCCCCGGTGTAATTATCGCCGCGCTCTCTCGAACAGGTGGATACTGTCGACATGGAGGAACTGTGGCCGCCGCCCACCGGCGAGGCCGCCGACGCGATCCGGGCGATTTGCCAGCGACTCTTGACGGACACCGATGCGTTCTCGGACGTCATCGCGGCAGCGGCGCTCACGGCGCAGTACGACACGGCCCTGCTTCCCGACGCTTCGATCGTCGAGGAGGACCGCTACCTCAACCGCTCCGATCTTGTTCAGTGGCTGACCTCGAACATCCAGCAACCAGGGCGAAGGGTGGAGCCGTACATCGGTCCGAGGATCTCGGCGTACATTCGCGACCTCGTGTCACGCGGCATCGCGCCCGACTTCGCGAGTGGCTGGCGGATGGCACTCGGCGTCGGCTGGCGCCGATGGCTTCAAGAGTCTGCGGCCTTCTGCACAAACTCGGACCTCCTCGTCGACGTCCTCGATGTGTCGGCCAAATCATTGATTCAGTACGCCCTCGACTCGGTCGCAGCGTTGCGCGAAGCGAGCCTTGCGGCTGCAATGGGTAACGCGGATGCCGAGGCGATTGCGCTGATCCAGGTGATTACCAGTGGTGCCCCCATGACCGCGGACCTCGCCGAGGGGCGTCTGCGGTACCGGCTGGCCCGCTCGCACGTAGGCCTCGTCTTGTGGACCGATGATCCGCAGCAGGCTGGAGCTCTGGACGAGATGATCGCGGTCGTGCGTTCCGCGGGGGAAGGCGGGAGCGCCCTCGTGGCCCCGGCAAGTGCCACCTCGCGTTGGATCTGGCTCTCAGGTAGCACTACCCCGGACCTCCACCATGTTGAAAAGGTTGCGGCGAACAACGGAGTGATTCGGGTCGCCGTCGGAAGGCCCGGATATGGGCTTGAGGGGTTCAGATCCAGCCACCAAGACGCCCTCGCTGCCCAGGCCATGGTCATCCGACTCGGATCCGCCCGTCGCTTCACGGCGTACGCCGACGTCGAGCTCATCGACGCCCTCACGAAGGACCGCGCCAGCGCACAACGGTTCGTCACCAAGACTCTCGGCCCGTTGGCCGAAGCAGACGAAGCGTTGCGGCATGCGCTCCTGACCTACGTGCAGTGCGGCTTCAACACCACGCGAGCCGCGGGCAACCTCTACGCACACCGAAACACCGTCGAGCGCCGGGTGTCGCGCGCGAACGAACTCTCTGTGGTCAAAGTGGAAGACAACCCCGCCCACGTCGCCGCAGCACTACTGGTGCTGGATATTGCGCCCAATATCGCGGCGAACACGCGCTCCTGAACATTGACAGGCATGCTGGGGTCTGCCCCGGTCCAGAGACGTCACCCACGTCCGCGCCGACGAAGGCTAGGAAGAAGAGCAAGTGGAAGAAGAAGTAGTAAACGGGGATTGCGGCGCATGGGCTCCGGCCGTGTTCGGTCCGGCCGAAGCCGCCTCCATCGACAGCAAAGAACCACTAGGCCACCGTGATTGGGATGGTGGATGAAGGAGGCCGATGCGCGGGCAGTGAAGACCGACGAGCACTGCGCTACTGCTGCGTCGCGTAAGATTCGTTGGGACTCAGACCCCAGGACCTATTGACAACATTCAACGGAAGTCATCATGCCCGAGGACCAAAGCACGGACGTTCCACCGAACCAGCTCTCCGTCGATCCGCGCAGCGCCTTCTATGACGAAGAGGTGCTCTCCCGCGATGTGGGTATCCGCTTCAATGGCGTCGAGAGAACCAATGTTCACGAGTACAACGTGGCCGAGGGCTGGGTACGTGTCGAAGTCCCTACCGCGAAGGATCGCCGCGGAAATCCGATGATCGTCAAGCTCAGCGGCACGGTTGAGCCCTATTTCCGCGTACCGAAGTAGCGGTCCCCGCGGGGCTAGGCGCGGCTGTCAACCGGCGCCGGCGGTCAAGACACCGGTCACTGGCCGATCCGGTCCAGATAGGCGCGTCGGCCGACGGGGTCGTAGTGCCCGGGCGGCCGCCGCAGTGTCGCAAGGTGTTTGAGCCGCTGCAGGAGCGGCTCGGGCGTCACTTCTTCCAGCGCACCGAACGGCGCCAGTCAGCGCGGCACCGTAATCTCATCGCGGGGACGGCGGGCGCTGTCAGCGATCGCTGCAGCGATGTCGGCGGGTTGTCGGGTCGGTAACAGATCCAGGGAGACCCCGGTGGTCAGGTCGGTGTGCACCGCAGTGGGAAACACGGTCGTCAGGGTGACGTGTGTCCCGGCGATTTCGGCTCGGATGGCGCGGGACAACGCGGCGACGGCGTATTTGGTGGCGCAGTACACCGACATCCCGGGGGTGGTCACTTTGGCGGCCATCGACGCGACGTTGACGATGTGGCCGCGATCGCGTTCCAGCATGCCGGGCAGGAACTCGTGCATGCCATTGATCACGCCACCCAGGTTGACGGCGACTTCGCGGTGATAAAGCGACAGCTTCTGCTCGGCGAACGGCCCCATGTACTGGATGCCGGCATTGTTGACCAACATCGCGACGGGCCCGTCGGCGGCCGCCGACTTGTGGAACGCGGCGATGCTGTCGGGGTCGGTGACGTCCAGATGGACAGCCCGAGCGCCGATCTGGTCGGCGGTACGGCGCGCTTCGTCGGTGTCGAGGTCACCGATCCATACCCGGGCGCCCCGGCGAGTCAATTCCTCGGCGGTGGCCCGGCCGATGCCTCGTGCGCCGCCGGTGACACACGCGATGGACCCTGCCAGCTCGATCATGACGCGCCGCTGGTTTCGTCGCTGAACTCTCGCAGCGCGAAGTAGGCGATCAGCCGTACCTGCCCGTCGGGCATGGTGAGCAGTGCTCGACCCAGATAGAGGCCGGGAGTCAGTTCCACGATCTCGTCCCGAGTGCGCTTGATGGGGAACGTGCGCACACTGGGGTTCCGATAGGCCGCAACGGAATAGTCCAAGGCGCGCACTGTGACGAATGGGGAGACCGCCGCTGTGTCGAGGCAATGACTGAAGTGGAAACCGTTGACCTCGTTACCAGCACGCCGCAGACCACGGTATCCGGGCGCGATGAGCGGCATCACCAGCCGGGCGATCGGCGCGAGCCGGTTGAATCCGGTCCCACCGGCGTGATCGAAGGATTTGCCGCGCCAGGTCGGCTCGATCTTGAGCAGCGGGTTGGCCAGGTGCGCCTCGGGGATACCGAACAGCTTGCCGACGATCAGGCCTTCCAGGGCGCCGTCGATCTTCTCCGGCGCATCGCCGCGACCGAACAGTATCGCGAGCTGGTCCTGTCGTCCTCGGTTGCCCAACTCCCTGAGGTAGTCCCAGCCTTGCCGTTGTGCCAGAACCGGCGCAACGCGCGCGAGTTCACGCAGCTCGCTCAGCGCGGACGTGCCGGTGTCGCTAGCCGACGCGTGGGCGGGGGGCAGGACCTGGCGAGAGGTGCTCACGGCTCTCCTTCCGGTATCTGGCACGATTCAGTACCAGAACTATCTGGTCCGAAACGGTGCCAGATCCGGTTGCCTGCTGTCAAGAGATGCGGAATGAAAAGAAAGTGCGACGATCATCGGGTGCCTGATGCCTCCCGTACGTACGCCGGTCAGCCGGCAGACGTCCGGCGCCGCGATCGGCGGGCCCGGCTAACCGAAGCCGCGCTCCACGTCCTGGCCAATGGCGACTGGCGAGGCATCACCGTTGAGAAACTGTGCACTGCAGCCGGGCTGAACAAACGCTACTTCTACGAGAGCTTCTCCGACCTCGACGCAGTGGCCACCGCCGTGGTCGACGACATCGCCCAGCAATTGCGGGCCGTCGCACTGCAGGCCACCGCAGCCAACGCGACCCAGCCGCTGGCGGTGCAGGCCCTGGCGACGGTCGACGCACTGGTGAACACCCTGGCCGAGGATCCGCGGCGCGCGACGGTGTTGCTGGGCGCAGTGGCCTTATCGCCCGCACTGCAGCGCCACCGCGATGACATCATGGTCGGTCTGACCGGGATGCTCGTCGAGCATGCCCGCACCGTGCACGATGTCGAACTCGAAAGTGACCCGCTGGCGCAAGTAGCACCGGCGTTCATCATCGGCGGCACCGCCGATGCCATCCTCTCGTTCATCCAAGGCCGGGCCGAAGTGACCAAAGAGGAACTGGTCCAGAGCATCGCGACCCTCTGGCTGATCACCGGCAACGGTGCTGTGCAGGTGGCGCAGGCTCGACGGAAACCGTAGGGCGCGATGTCCCGGCCCGACCAGTGTCCGACCATATCCCCTCGGCGAACGCACCGCGCGGTGCGGCATGCTCCCGGTCAGAACGAACCGGTCAGCGCGAACACCAGCGAGTCGAACAGACTCTGGAACAGTCCACTGTTCAACAGCCCCCCGGTTGCAATGGCATTGACCGCCGCGCCGATGTTGTCGATGTCATCGGAGATGTCGACGTATGTCAGCTGGCCGTCGACCGACGTGGTCGCGTCCGCTATCTGTTCGGGTGTCAGCCCGAGGTATTCGCCGTGCCGGATGAGGCCGGGCACGAGTTCGCCCAGCAGACCCCAGGTTTCGAAGTTGCCTTGCCAGTCCGAGGCGAAGTCATTGTCGATGGAGTAGATGGTCGCCGGGTACAGATCATTTGGTGTGATCAGGCCGAGAACGTCCTCGAGATCAAAAAGCTTGATGAAGAAGTTCGTGAGGTCCGGACCCAATACCGACTCCAGGCTGGCAAGCACGTTGGGCCAGATGCCGTCTGCCACAGCGGGGTTGCCGATGAACACGAAGTGCAGCAGCTCGCTGGGAATACCGGCTGCGGCGAGTTGGGTCATTGCGACCGAGCCGACTGCAGCGCCCTGTGAGTACCCGAACACGGTCAGGGGGTGCTCAGCACTGTAGGCGTCGGGGTCCGCAGCCAGGGCATTCTGTACCGCCAGAACCAAAGTCGATGCTCCGGTAAGCGTGCTGTGGCCTTGTTGCACCAGTTGGGGAGTGGTCAGTATCTGCAAAGGAGCGCTGCACGGGTCGGTGCCGTCCATATAACAGACTGTTGAGCCGGTCGCTCCGCTGTTGAAGCCCAGCGCATTCAGATACAGCGTCTCGGCAGCCCGCGCGAAATCGACCGACGGGGTGGGCTCAACGGTTCCTCCGATGATGATCGCCGACTGACTGCCTGCGAGCGGGCCGTCGGCAGCCAACAGGGTGAACCCGGTGTCCGCGGCCTGCGCGATCGGTGCGGTAGCGGCGCCGGCGAGCAGGGCAACGGCTGTGGCGTGGGCAAACGTCCCGAATATGTTCACGGTGGCATCTTTTCAGCGCTGTCCGAGAAATGGTCGGATTCTGCCCGATATCGGTTGTCCGCCGATCCCTGCCTCGCCAGCTGGAGCCTGGCGTGGCTACGGTTCGGCGGGCGAAGACCCGAAGTTCGTCGTTCACGCTGCGCCTCAACGTCAATGGACGCAGGAACTCGGGTCACGGAGCGTTTACTGCAGGAGGGCTGGCAAACCGCTGAAAGCTCTTGCTGAACACAAACGGTGAGGCCTACCTTAAACGCACATCAGACTGCGCAGATCCTTATTTAAGGAAGTACCGGCCATGGCTGATCCACGCGGGAGCAATTCCAAGAAGCGCAAAGCGACCCTCCGCCGCCGGCGGCGTGCCGCCGAGTTGACCGGCGCGATCGGCGCGTTTGCGACACTGGGGCTGCTGGCCGCTGCGCCCGAGGCGAGTGCCGATGAGTTTGACGTGATCATCGACGAGGTCCTCAGTGCGATCACCGGTGCCCTGGGCGATCAGGCCGCCGTCTCCGGGGCGCTTCCGGATGTCGACGGCGTGGGCGCCGCCGACACAACGGGCCTGGCCTCGCTCTTCGATGTGGGGTCGGGAGCGGTGACCAATCCGGCCGATGACTGGGTGCACGAGCTGGAGCAGGGCTGGATCAACAGCGCCCTCGGTCAGCAGGTCGATACCGTCATCAATAGTTGGTTCAACCAGCTCGATCCCTTGACCGGTGCGTGCGGGCTGATCTGCAACGGCGCTGATGGGGTCGGGGGCGGGCTGATCTTCGGTGACGCCGCTGCCAGCGCCTTGGCCGCGCCGGCGATGAGTCAGAATTTGCTGGTCAACCCGAGCTTCGAATTGGCCGACCCGTCCGAGTCGGGCTACAGCGGGGTGACCATTCCGGGCTGGACAGAGACCGGCACCCCGACCGTGATCCCCTACGGCGCCCCGGTCAATTACCCGCTGGGGCTATCGTTTCCGCTCCCTGGCGCGACGGGGCTGTTCGGCTTCCCGGCGGCGCCGGCAGGCGACGGGGCCAACTTCGCCGGCGGCGGACCGGTTGCCACATCCAGCATCAGCCAGGTCGTCGATGTCACCGGCGCGGCCGGAACGCCCTACCAGCTGAGTGCGGATCTCGGCGGCCAAACGTGGAACCCGTCCTACACCGACGTGCAGATCACCTTCCACGACGCCAACGGTGACGTGGTTGGCAGCACCGCCTCACTGGAACCGGTAACGGTATGGGATCGCCTGGGCTTCAGCGGGTTTGAGCATCGCGATATCACCGGGACCATCCCCGAGGGTGCCACGTCCGCGACGATCACGGACACCTTCGTCGACAAGAACCTGTACCTGGGCAACTACAACGGCGCCTACGCCGACAATGAGTCCTTCACGGTCGGCGATCTGAGCCTCACCGCGGCATCCCTGACCACACCGACGTCCGACGTCGGCCACCTGGATCACGTGTTCCTGATCTACATGGAGAACAAGGGCGCCGAGGACATCGTCGGCAGTCCCAACGCGCCCTTCCTAAACCACCTGATCAATACCGAGGGTTACGCGGACAACTTCTTCGCGCTGAGCCACCCCAGCGACCCCAACTACATCCGGGTCATGGGTGGATCGGACTTCGGCATCGACTACAACCCGACCTCCGCCGTCGTCGACGCCCCCAGCCTCATGCAGGAAATGGATCAAGCGGGCATCACGTGGGCCGGCTACCAGCAAGACATCGCCCCGGGTACCACCGTCACGCCGCAGGACGTCGGAACGCCCTTCGGCCAATTCAACTACGTCGTCGACAACACCTCCGCCTACCTGCAACAGCACCTGTTCTCGTTGGCGGACCTGGCTACCAACCTGCAGAACCCGAGCACCTTCCCGGCGTTCACGTGGATCTCCGCCGACGAAGACCACAACATGGAGGGACCGGTCGACACTCTCAGTGGCGTTCTCCAGTTCATTGCCACCCAGTTCACGGACCACCAGTACAACGTCGCGGTCGGCGACCAGTTCGTCCAGCAAGAGGTGGCCGCCATCGAAAACTCGGCGACGTGGAATGACCCGACGCAGCGAGACGCGATCATCATCACGTTCGACGAGGACAACAACAACCTGTCGCTGGGCTTCGGTAACGACGGCAACCACGTTCCGATGATCGTCATCCCCAACCAGGACGCCGTGACCGCCGGGGGAATGCAATCCGGTCACTTCACCACCGACGACTACTACAACCAGTACAGCCTGATGGCTACGATCGAGGACGCCTTGCGTTCTGCACCTGGAACTTTGGCCCCGCTCACCGCCAACGACATGTACGCCCAACCCATGAACGCGTTCTGGAAGTGACGCGGGAAGCGCAGATCTGACCGGTACCAGCCAGAGGATGGCTACAAACGCCATCGCCTCGCTACTCTCGATGTGTGGTGCAGCCGACGAACCCACAACCCGTTCTCGATGTCGAGGGCTCCGGGGTCCAGCCCCCGGTGGCCACCAAGGTGCGCCGGATGTTCTGGCTACTGGAGCGACTCGCGCCGGGTCTCGGGTCGCGATGGGCCGTCGAACTGTGGTGCACCCCACCGGTCATCGAGTCCAGCCTGCGGATGCCGCCCGGCGTCAAGCCCGGAGAGCCGCTGGAGGCCTACTGGAACGGGCACCGGATCGTCGGCGAGGCCTGGGGCGAGGGGCCACCGGTCTACCTGGTGCACGGCTGGGGCGGGCGGCGCCCGCATCTCGGCATGTTCATCAAACCGCTGGTCGAATCCGGGCACCGCGTGATCGCGTTCGACCTGCCCAGCCACAACGAGTCCGATCCGGGCGCGCTGGCTCCCGGCCGCACTACCGCCATCGAGTGCGCCGAAGCGGTCGCCGCCATGATCCGTACGCACGGGCCGGCCCGCGCGGTCGTCGCCCACTCCCTCGGGTCCAATGCGACCGCGTTCGCGGCGTCATGGGGCGCGACGGTCGGGCGGCTGGTATTCCTCGCGCCGATGGGCGAGTTCCCGATCTACCTGGATCTGTTCGCCGCGCGCCACGGCTTCGGCCGGCGGATACGCGCCGGCCTGCACCGGCGTCTGGAACGCCGTATCGGCATGTCGCTGGAGGACACCAACATGGTCCGGATCGCCGAGAAGACCGACTACCCGCCGCTGCTTACTGATCCATGACCCCGATGACCCCGAGACGCCCTATGTGACGAGTGAGAAGATCGTCGCGTCCTGGCCCGGCGCACGGTTGATGACGACGCAGGGGCTCGGCCGGCTGGCGCATTTCCGGATCCTGCGGCATCGTCCCGCGATTCGTGCGGGCGTCGAATTCATCGGCCCCGCAACGGATTGACGGGCCGACTGTGCCGCCGGCCGTCGACGAGCGCCCGGGCAGGCCTAGATGCTGTATTGCCGCAGCCGTTGTAGGCGTCGCATGCCGGCGGCGGCCACCTTGTCCGAGCACGGGCGTAGCACCTCCTCGAGCCGTGCGCGGACGTCGTCGGTATCGAGGTGTGTCCCGATCGCCACGAGGTGATTGGCGCCGGTGCCCGCGGCGGCGGTCGTCACGTGTACGGATGTGCCGACGACGTTGAAAAGGTAGTGGCGCCTGCCGATCGCGACCGTGCCCTTGATTCGGTAGACACCCCGCGGCGGCTGCTCGAGCAGGTCGATCAGCGGTCCCGGGTCGACGGCGCCGTCGCTGACGACGGTGACAGCGTCCGCAGGCACGTGATCGTGGTGCTCATCGTGGGCGCCGGCGGACTCGTCGAGGAGCAGTTCCCGAAAGGACATCTGCCCGGACTCGCCACCGTCGTCGACGTCGTAGAGCAGCCGGGGATCCACGCGTCCTGCCACCGCGCCCACCACGTGAGCATCGGGGTTCAGCTCGCGTACCCGGGCCTGCACCCGACGCAGCGCGTCCTCGCGGGCGGCCTCGGCGATCCGATCGAGCTTGTTGACCACCACCAGCGAAGCCGCACTGTAACGCGCGGGCGGAGCCTCCGCGGTATCGACGGTGTTGAAGTGCTCCACCGCGTCGATGACGTCGACGACACCGCCGTGCCGTATTCGTTCCACCCCGCTGAATCGAATCACCCGCGACACCGCCGTGGGCTCGGCAACCCCGCTCGCCTCGACGATGATCGCGTCGAGTGCGAGCTTCGGATCGGCCAGCTTCGCCAGCGCCTCGTCCAGTCCGCCTTCGTCCGGCAGATGGCAGATGCATCCGCCGGCGATGGAAACCGGTTCATCGACTTGACCGGTGACCAAACCGGCGTCGACGTTGAGCTCCCCGAAGTCGTTGATGATCACCCCGATTCGTGCCTCCGGTGCGCGCAGCACATGGTTGAGCAGCGTGGTCTTACCCGCCCCGAGGTACCCGGTGAGGGCGATGACGGGGATGGTGGGCGCGGTGCGATCAGCCATCTATGACACGCGTTAGGGCTCCACCGGGAACCAGAAGTCGAGGGTGTCCTCGACCCCGCCCCAGTCGATGCCCAGCCAGTCGCCGAAGAAGTCCTCGATGTTGCCGAACGCGCTGTAGAAGAACGCCACGACCGAGTAGAAGATGCCTTCCCACCAGCCGCTGTCGATCAGGCCGTGACCCCAGGCGTTGAGCCAGGCGGCGAACTGGTCGAAATCGCCGGAGATGTCGATGTCGGTGATCGTGCCGTCGGTGGACGCCATGTGGTTGGCCACCTGGTCGGGGGTGAGCCCCAGGTACATCATGTGTTCGTAGAACAGCCCCAACGCCGAGGTGGAGGTGGGGTCGGTGACCGGGTCGCCGGGGATCGTGTAGTCGGTGACCGAGAACCAGTCGTTGGGGGTCTGCACGCCAGACAGCAGACCCGTGTCGAAGAAGTCGGACGAGGAGGCCCCGCCCAGATCCGGCGACACGGTGTCGGCACCGACCGGGTTGCCGATGAACACGAAGTGCAGCAACTCCGGGTCGATGCCGTCGTGGGCCAGCTGGGCCATCGCGATCGAACCGGCCGTGGCGCCCTGCGACCAGCCGAACACCCACAGCGGATTGTCGGCGTCGTAGGCGTCCGGGTTGGCGTCGAGCTCGGCGTGCACCGCGCGAACGATCTCGGCGGCCCCGACGAAGCTGCTGTGGCCCTGCTGGACGAGGGCAGGGGTGGACAGCACCCGCAGCGGCGCGTCACAGTCGCCGATGCCGACCACACATGAGGTCGGATCATCGCCGGCGTCGAAACCCAGCGGCTGCAGGAACAGGTCGGCCGCGGTCTGGGCGAAGGTCGGCGACGGGGTGGACAAGGTGGTGGGGCCGACGAAGAACGCGGTGCCGGCCAGCAGGTTGATGTCGGCCTGCGTGGCGTAGGCCGGCGGTCCGGCGAGCACCCCGCCGGCCACGGTGCCGGCAATGGCGATCGGCGCGAAGGCCTTGGTCAGCATCACTGGTCGCTCCCGTTCGCTCGTCATGGAGTCACTGCCGCGCGCCACGCCCGCTGGAACTGAAAATTCTGCGAGTAAACGAAAAGCGTCGGCTGAGGGCGATCATGGCAAGGGCGCTGCCGCGAAGTCAATGGAGTGGTGCCGCAGATGCGCCGGTCACCGGGTGCCCAGCCGTTCGCGTCGCCGTTGACTCTCGTCACGAAAGAATGCGATTATCAGCGCTTCATGCTGTGCTGTTCGGGCCGCTACATAAACCCTAGGTGTGTCGCAATGAACGTAACCAAAGTTTTCGCTCCGATCGCCGTCGCGAGCGCGATCGCCGCGGGCGTCGTGGGAACTCCGGTCGTCCAGACGACGCTTGCCCGGGTGACGCTGCTGTCCGACACCGCGATCTTCGTCGGCGGGACCATGTTGTCCACCCCGTCGGCGACGTTCGCCCAGACCGCGGCCGACCTGTTCCTGCAGCCGCTGGGCTTCGACGTCGGCGATGATCCGGCGGTGTGCGTCATCGGTGCCGGCGTCTGTGATGCCCCGCTGCAGGTGCTGACCACCCCACAACTCATCCTGCAGGGCCACAGCAGCTTCGTCGGGGCCGCGGAGATCGTTCGGGCGGTGCACGCCCAACTCGACGCCAATCCGGGCGGCTTCGACGCCGAGAACCCGCTATGGGTGTTCGGGTACTCGCAGGGCGCCACGGCCGCCTCGATCGCCATGACGCAGCTGGCCCACGACGGCGTCGACCCGCAGGCACTGCACTTCGTATTCATCGGTGACCCCTCCGATGCGAGCGGCACCTGGCCGGGCAACACCAGCGACACGCTGTGGGACCGGCTTTTCGACATGCCGATCCTGAACGGCAACCAGACCCCGAACGACGCGTTCGCGGCAACTATCTACACCTTCCCGGGCGACCCGGTCGCCGACGCGAGCTCCAATTCGATGCTCGGGCTGTTCTACGAGCACGTCATGTACCTGGGGCTCACCCCGGAGCAGGTCGCCGACCACTCGGCCATCACTGACGGTCTGATCACCAACATCGACATTTCTGGTGACATCGACCAGTTCAGCGCCTGGCTCGCCGCGTTCGGCAACGGGCTACTCGACAGCGCCTCGTTGGAGGCCTTCTTCAATTCGCTGGTGGCCCTGGTCTACAACGCCTTCGGCAACATCGAGGGCTTCTTCACCGACTGGATGGGCATCGACTGGGCCGGCGTCGAGGACACCCTCGACGCCTGGTTCCCGATGGTCTGATCGACCGCCCACCGCCGGGCGGCCTGCCGCGCGGCTGGCCGCTCACCGCCGGTCCGGCGGCAGTGGCCGAAAAACCTGCAGCGCGCGATAGCAAACGGTGAATTCAGCTTCGGCGCAAGGGCTGTCGACTTCGCCGTCGCGGGCGATCGGGACCGGACCGTCGAGGGCGGTGAACCGGAATCGGGGAACCCGAAGCTCGTGGTAGAGCCGGCTGCGCTGCAGCCGCCCGGTCAGCAGGGCCGTGGCGATCCGCAGCGCGGACCACGGCTGGCCGACGTCGAGGATCCGCACGTCCAACAACCCGTCGTCCATCCGGTGCCTGACGGCCGGAGCGAAGCCGGCCGGCAGATACACCGAGTTGCCGAGGAAGAACAGCGATGTCTGCAGCGTCTTGTCGTCGTAGGCGATGCGCACCGGCTGTTCGCGACGCAATGTCAGCAGCATCGCGTAAGCGCTGGCCAATGGTTTGCCGACCTTGTGCTGCAACCGTTCTCGCCGTCGCACGAACGCCGGATAGGCGCCGATGCTGGCGGTGTTGACCACGGTCGCCGCATCGTTGAACCGCACCACGTCGACGCGAGACAGGTCGCCGTCGGCCACGGCAGCAACGGTTTTGGCGGTGGTGTCGCAGCCGATGTCCTTGGCGAAGTGGTTCAGCGTGCCGCCCGGGAAGACCGCCAGCGGCAGGTCGCGTTCCACCGCAACCCCCGCCGCCGCGGCCACCGATCCGTCGCCGCCGGCGATCGCCAGCACCTCGGCGGAATCGGCCGCCCGGCGCAACACGTGCGTCACGTCGTCATCGGGCCCGAGTTCGATCACCCTGACCG
>NZ_QMEX01000299.1 GCF_003284925.1 Mycolicibacter senuensis | reverse complement strand
CGCTTTCTGCTCACCGAGGAGTCGCGCGCCCACCCCGGCTACAAGCAGAAGGTGCTGGATGCGCAACGAACCATCCGCACCATGCTGTTCGGGGTGGGCTGGCCGCTGGCCCACCGGGTCGTTCCCAATGCCCTCACCGAACGCTGGTGTGCGCGAAACGAACTCGGTCCGCCGGCGGTGCGGGCATTCAACCGGATCGGTGCGCCGCTGGGCCGACTGATGCCGCTGGGCGCGCTGGGGACGATGCTGGCCGCGCAGCGGAGCGCCGTGCCGCTCTACACCCCGGCGTTGCCGTTGGCCGGAATGGACCCGGCCACAGTCGACCGGTCAGCGCTCTACGCCGGCGAGACCAGTCGGCGCATCCATGACATCGTTCCGGCAGCCGAGGCACTGGCACGGCTGACACCGTGACGAATCACCGAGGAGGTCACCATGTTCGACCCGTGCCCACCTTTCGATGCGGAGTCGGCGCGCCGTAAGGTCCGAGCCGCCGAAGACGCCTGGAACACCCGGGACCCCGAACGGGTGGCGCAGGCCTACACCGACGACTCGGTATGGCGTAACCGCGACGAGTTCGTCACCGGGCGCGCCGAGATCGTCGCGCTCCTGCGGCGCAAGTGGGCCCGGGAACGCGACTACGCGCTGCGCAAGGAGCTGTGGTGCTACCAGGACAACCGAATCGCGGTGCGCTACCAGTACGAAAGCCGTGACGCGACCGGCCAGTGGTGGCGCAGCTACGGTAACGAACTGTGGGAGTTCGCCGACGACGGCCGGATGAGCCGCCGCGAGTCCAGCATCGACGACGTCGCCATCACCGAGGATCAGCGACGGATCTTCGGGCCCCGCACCGACAGTGACGAGCACACGCCACTGCCGTTGCGCTGATCAGCTTGCCCTGGTGAACCCGTTGAGCCGGGCCGCCTCCTCGGTGGCGAACCAGATCTCGGCGAGTGTGTCGTCGTACAGCGCGTTCTGCGGCGTGTAGTAGAGCCCCGAGCCGATGTTCGCCTTGATCGGGTAGCCGTCCGGCTGCTGGTAGGGGTCGTCCAGCGGCAGGTGCATCACCGGATGCGCCGACTCCCCGGCCCCGAAGCTGCGCTGGCCGGAGCCGAAGCCACGTGATTGCGTCGAGCCCGAGTCGGTGGCCGACGCCCCGTGCCCCACCGCGTGCCGCCCGGTTCCCAGGTCCTCCTCGGTCACCACCCGGGTCGGCGCGGTGTCGGCGTCGTCATCGTCGTCGAACTCGTTGTCGGCCTCGGCCTCGCCGTAGCGCAGCCAGGGCGCCTCCGGCAGCGGCTGACCGGGCGCCTC
>NZ_QMEX01000298.1 GCF_003284925.1 Mycolicibacter senuensis | reverse complement strand
TGAATCCCCCCGGCGTTTCCGGACGCTCACGGGTTTGAGAACTCAGTGACTTTCTGGGTTCGGTGCTGACTGTAGTAGAGGGCTTCGTATTCGGCTGGTGGCATGTCGGCGCAGTAGCTGTTGATGCGACGGTGGTTGAACCAGTCCACCCATTCGAGGGTGGCGACTTCGACCTGGTCGATGGTGCGCCACGGGCCGCGGGGCTTGATCAGTTCGGTCTTGTACAGGCCGTTGATGGTTTCGGCGACGGCATTGTCGTAACTGTCACCGACCCGGCCGACTGAGGCGTCGATTCCGGCTGCGGCCAGACGTTCGGTGTAGGCGATGGAGGTGTATTGACTGCCTCTGTCGTGGTGTTGCACCAGGCCGGTCAGGTCGCTGATCCCATCGCGTTGGCGAGTCCAGATGGCGTGCTCGATCGCATCAAGCACCAACGCGCTGGTCATCGATGTCGAGGTGCGCCACCCCACGATCCGCCGGGAGTAGGTGTCGATGACGAACGCGGCGTAGACAAACCCTGACCAGGTCGACACGTAGGTCATGTCGGCCACCCACAGCCGGTTCGGTGCGGGCGGGTTGAACTGGCGCAGGACCAGATCACGGGCCCTGACGCCTTGCGGATCAGGGATGGTCGTGCGCTGAACCTTGCCCCGGTGCGCCCCGCGCAGGCCCATGTCGCGCATCAGCCGTTCCACGGTGCAGCGGGCCACTGCCACACCGTCGCGGTTGAGGGCCAGCCACACTTTGCGGGCCCCGTAGACCCCGTAGTTGCGCTCAAACACCTGCCGAATCTGGGGTTTGAGGTCCTCGTCGGCGGCAGCTCGGGCCGAGCGGCCCCGGGCATGGGCGTCGTAGTAGGTGCTCGGTGCGATCTTGACGCCGTGCGCGCTCAGCACCCGGCAGATCGGCTCGACACCGAAGCGATCCTTATTCTGGTCGATATAGGTGCAGATCAACGAGGCCGGCGGTCGAGCTCCGCCGCGAAAAAAGTCGACGCCGACTTCAGAATCTCGTTAGCCCGCTTGAGCTCCCGGTTCTCGGCTCGAAGCCTCCGCAGTTCCTCCGCCATCTCGGAGGTGACACCGGGGCGCTTGCCCGCATCGACCTGGTCCTTGCGGACCCAGCTCAACAACGTCTGCGCCGTCCCGATCCCCAGCTTGGACGCCACCGACTCGATCGCTGCCCATTCCGACGGATACTCGTGACGGACCTCGGCAACCATGCGCACCGCACGCGAACGCAACTCGGCCGGGTACCTACGCGGAGAACCTTCTGACATGACTCCATCCTTCACAAGAAGTGGAGCCTCCGGACTCACCGGGGGGATTCA
>NZ_QMEX01000297.1 GCF_003284925.1 Mycolicibacter senuensis | reverse complement strand
GGCGATGGTCGACACCGCGTCGCTGCCGCCGGCGATGATCGCCGAGCTGGCCGACGCCGAAGCGCGGGTGCTGCTGGCGCGCCGGTTCCACAACGACGCGGTCCGCGACACCGTGGCGCTGCGGGAACGCCCGCTGGTTCGGGCGTTGCATCTGGGCGGAACCGCCCCGATGCCAACGTATTTCGAGATCGTCGAACGGGCCGGAATGGTCGCTTACGGCGACCACGGCGTCCTGGGCCCGCGCGTCTCGGCGCGGGTGGTGCTGCTCGACGACACGGGCTCGGTGCTGCTGCTGCGCGGCCGCGACCCGGCCCTGCCCGACGACGCCGAGAATCCCGCACCGCGCTGGTGGTTCACCGTCGGCGGCCAGGTGTTGCCCGATGAGCCGCTGGCCGACGCGGCGGCGCGCGAACTGCACGAAGAGACCGGGTTGACGGTCGACCCCGCGGAGCTGGTCGGGCCGATCTGGCGCCGCGACGCGGCCTTCCAGTTCAATGGCGACCGGATCGACAGCCAGGAGTTCTTCTTCGCCTATCGCACCACCCGGTTCGAACCGTCCGGCGCCGGTCGCACCGGACTGGAGCAGCGTTACCTGCACGGTCACCGCTGGTGCGATGCGGCCACGATCGCCGAGCTGGCCGCCGGCGGCGAAAAGGTCTACCCGCTGCAACTCGGCGAGCGGCTCGCCGAGGCCGCCCGGCTGGCCGATTCGGCCGATGGGCAACCGGTGCTGCGCCGCATTTCCTGACCGCTCGGGCCCTGGCTGCCCGGATTGCGGCGGAATAAGCTCGGGCAATGCCAACTCATCGCGCTGTTCAGGTGCCATCGGCCGGTGCGCCGCTGAGCCTCGTCGACGTCGACACCGCCGCGCCGGGACCCGATCAGGTCAGGATCAACGTCGCGGCCTGCGGTGTCTGCGGCACCGACCAGGGCATTGTCGGTGGCGGGTTTCCCGGCGTCAGCTGGCCGTTGACCCCCGGGCATGAGATCGCCGGCCGGGTCGCCGAGCTCGGCTCGGCCGTGACCGGCTGGGCCGTCGGCGACCGGGTGGCGGTGGGATGGTTCGGCGGTCACTGCAACCACTGCATCCCCTGCCGCAAGGGTGATTTCATCCACTGCGCCGACGGGCAGGTGCCGAGCCTGCACTACCCGGGCGGCTACGGCGAATCGGTGACGGTGCCGGCCAACGCGCTGGCGCGGATCCCCGACGGGATGTCCTTCGTCGAGGCGGCGCCGATGGGATGTGCGGGGGTGACTACCTATAACGCGCTGCGCTGCACCCGGGCGCTGCCCGGCGACCGCGTCGCGGTGCTCGGCGTCGGCGGGCTGGGCCACCTGGGCGTGCAGTTCGCCGCCGCCATGGGCCTCGAGCG
>NZ_QMEX01000296.1 GCF_003284925.1 Mycolicibacter senuensis | reverse complement strand
TGGCCGGTGGGGCAGCCGCGATGGGCATCGCCGTATTGTCAGCCGCGCTCGACACGCCACCGCACCGGCTGTGGCCGGCGGTGGTGGCGGTCGCGGCGTCCGGCGCCGCGGTCGTTCTCGGTTTCACGGCGCCGATCCGGTCCCCGTTGGCCCGCCGCGGCGCCGAAGTGCTGGAGAGTGTGGCATTGAGCGCGCTGCTGCCGCTGGCCTGCTGGCTCTGCGGGCTTTACGGCGCCGTTCGCGGACTGAATCTGGGCTGAGTGATGCGTGGCGCCAAGGTCATTCGGATCGCCCGGCTGTCGGCGGCGGCGCTGATCGCCGGGACCACCCAGTGGGTGCCGCCGGCACACGCGGTCGCGCCGCCGCCGATCGACAGTGCGCTGCTGCCTGCCGCCGGGCCGGCCGCACCGGCACGCGCAACGGTGCAACGCGAGGTGTGCGGGGTACCGACGCTGCAGCCGGATGTGCCGGTCACCCAGCTCGACGGGCTGGACCTGCCCGCGGTGTGGGCGCTGACCCGCGGTGCCGGCCAGCGGGTGGCAGTGATCGACACCGGGGTCGCGCCGCATCGGCGGCTGCCCGGCCTGGTGGGCGGTGGCGATTATGTGTCCACCGGCGACGGCGCCCAGGACTGCGACGGGCACGGCACGCTGGTCGCCGGAATCATCGGGGCCGCAGCCGATCCGGCGATCGATCGGTTCGCGGGCCTGGCGCCGCTGGCCACCGTTATCGGAATCCGCCAGTCCAGCGCCAGGTTCGCCGCCGCCGGGGACGCCCCTGGCGTCGGCGATGTCGACACACTGGCGAAGGCGGTGCGCACCGCAGCCGACCTGGGGGCGTCGGTGATCAACATCTCGGCGGTAGCCTGTCTGCCGGCCGGCTCCGGTCTGGACGACCGGGCGCTCGGCGCCGCGCTGGCTTATGCGGTTGAGGTGAGAAACGCCGTGGTGGTCGCCGCGGCGGGCAACACCGACGACGGGTGTGATGCCGACGGGCCGATGATCGTCACCCCGGCCTGGTACGACGACTACGTGCTGACCGTCGGCTCGGTGGACGCCCACGGTGCGCCGTCGGCATTCACCTTGCCCGGCCCCTGGGTCGACGTGGCCGCCCCCGGCGAGGGCGTGCTGTCGCTGAGCACCGTCGCCGACGCGATGGCCAACACCGTTGCCGGATCGCCGGTTCACGGCACCAGTTTCGCCGCCCCGGTGGTCAGTGGTCTGGCAGCGCTGGTCCGGGCCCGCTTCCCGGATTGGACACCGCGGCAGGTGATGGACCGGATCAAGGCCACCGCCCACCACCCGCCCGGTGGACGCGACGACGTCGTCGGCGCCGGGGTGATCGATCCGCTCGCGGCGGTCAGTGCCGACACAGCTCGCCCAGTC
>NZ_QMEX01000295.1 GCF_003284925.1 Mycolicibacter senuensis | reverse complement strand
GTACCGGAGCTGCCGGCGGCACCTTGGGCGCCACCTCGGGAACCGGTGCCGGCGCCTGCTGGGTCGGTACGACGATGTGTTGGCTCGGCGCGGGATGCTCGGATGCGGTCGGCCGGATACTGACCGCCAGCGCCACGAGCAAGGAGGCAACCCCGACGACGAAGAAAGCCGCGAGGCCGCTACCGGCCAGCAGGAACGGGTTGCGGCGCTGAGCCGGCTCGAGCTCATCGGCACGCCGCACGCCGGCACTCGGCGGGTGATAGTCGGCGGCGATGACGTTCGCGGTACTTTCCGCATCGCCGAAGGCCAGGTAGCCGCTGTCGGCATCGTCGGGGATCGCGCTGTAGGCCAGCGCATACTCCCCGATCGTGGCGTCGTAGTCGGCCTGCTGGGCGTAGGCCAGCGCGACCAGCTCCGGGTCGATCACGCCGGTCCCCGGGTCGCGGGCCCAGGCCAGCGCCGACGTCGACGAGTCGAACAGCGGGGCATGAGCGCTGGCCAGCGCCGCTCCCCGTGCCAGCGCCGTGTCCGGCTCCTCGGGAACACTGACCGGGATCGCGCTGACCGCGTCCAGCTCGGGCTTGACCAGGCCGACATTGACACCAGATCCGACCACGAACAGCCCGTCGGGCCGGGACTCGAGCCGACCGGCCCGGGCGGCCAGGGCGGTCAGCTCGGCGAGCGCCGCGTCGTCGTCGGACGGCAACGCCACGCGGCTTACTTCGGTGATCGAACCGTCCGTCGAGTCGACGACCGCCAGCGTCGCACCCTGGGGTTCGATGAACATCAGTGCGGTGCGCTCGTAGCCGATCGTTCCGCCCACCGTCTGGGCCAGCGCGGCCGCCGCCAGGAAGGCCGACACCAGCATCACGTTCTCGACCCGGCGGTCGGCCAGGGCGTCGCGCAGCTGCCCGGCCTGCACCTGATCGGCGACGGTCACCCCCGTCGACGCCAACCGGTAGCCGCCCTGCTGCGCGCTCTCCTGGGTGCCCAGGATGGCCGACACCACCTGGTCGGGGAATGCCGCGCCCGCGGTGTCGACCTCGAAGCCGTCCTCGTCGACGGTGACGCCACCGGCGTTTTCTCCCTCGACGAGGACCATGCGCACCGACGGCGGCGCCGCCGACACGCCGAGCACGATGTCCACTGCACCTCCTCCCCTTCGGCCGCCGATTGATTAGCCCATCTTATCGGTTTGCGAGATAAATCCCCACCTCAGAAGTGGAGGCCCGGAATCGGGATCGGGATCGGGATCCCACCACCACCACCGCGGCCACCGCGGCCGGGGCCCTTGCCGTGGCCTTTGCCGGGACCCCAGCCGCCTCGGGGCGGGCCCAGTATCGGCGGGCCACCGGGGAGCCCGGGAATCTCCAGTTTCGGGATGATCGGCGGTGGCGCGG
>NZ_QMEX01000294.1 GCF_003284925.1 Mycolicibacter senuensis | reverse complement strand
AGCCGCCATGTTCTGCTCGACGAAGGAAGGCCGGAGGCGTGAACTGGGGCACTGAACCCAACGCTGCCGAACTGACGGTCGAGCAAGCTTGGTACATCGCGGAAACCATTGGCGCCGGGTCTTTCCCGTGGGTATTGGCGATCACCATGCCCTACACCGACGCCGGGGAACGCGGTGCGTTCATGGCACGCCAGCGCGAGGAACTGACCCGGATGGGAGTTGTCTCGCCGGACGGCACGATCAACGCGTATGTGGCCGAATGGATTCGGGTGGTGTGCTTCCCGGATCGTTGGCTGGATCTGCGTTACGTGGGTTCCCCGTCCGGCGGGGCAGACGAGATGTTGCGCGGCATCGTGGCGCGCCGCGATCCCGGCAGTGCCAAGCCCACTCGGACGGTGGTGGCGCTGCGCAACGCCCAGCTGGTCACCTTCACCGCGATGGACATCGCCGACTCGCGGCTGCTGGTCCCGGTGCTCGGCGCCGGTCTACGGCAGCGCCCGCCGGCCCGATTCGACGAGTTCACCCTGCCCGCCCGGGTCGGGGTACGCGCCGACGAGCGGCTGCGCGCCGGCGCCCCGCTCGCCGAAGTTCTTGATTACCTGGGTATTCCAGCATCAGCGCGACCGGTTGTGGAGTCGGTGTTTGCCGGCCCACGTAGCTACGTCGAGGTTGTCGCGGGCTGCGCCCAGAACGGCCGGCACACCACCACCGAGGTCGGGATGAGCCTGGTCGACACCGAGCAGGGCCGCATCCTGGTCACCCCGTCGCAGGCCTTCGACGGCGAATGGGTGTCAACCTTCCGGCCCGGAACCGACTTCGCGACCGCCGTCGCGATCGAAGAGCTGACCGCCACGCTGCCCGAGGGTCAGTGGTTCCCCGGTCAGCGACTGTCCCGAGATTTCACCACCCAGCTGTCCTAGCAGAGAAAAGAATAGAGAACACCAATGACCGAAGCTCCGGTGCTGACCAGTGCCGCCATGCCGATCGTCCGCATCGCGGTCCTGGCTGACAGGCGGCTGACCGAGATCGCCGTCCCCGCGGAGTTGCCGCTGCGCGAAATCCTGCCGGCGGTGCAACGCCTGGTGGCCCCGGACTCCGGTGACCCGGCTGATTCAGCCGATTCGGGCACCGGTGTGACGACCAGGCTGAGCCTTGCGCCGGTCGGCGGTGCACCGTTCAGCCTGGACGCCAGCCTGGACACCGTCGGGGTGGTGGACGGCGACCTGTTGGCGCTTCGGCCGGTGCCGGTCGGCCCGGCGGCGCCCGGCATCGTCGAGGACATCGCCGACGCCGCGGTCATCTTCTCGGCGTCGCGCCGTAAGCCTTGGGGTGGCAACCACATCCGCCGTGGCGCACTGGCCGCCGGGGCGGCGCTGATCTTCGCGGCCGCCGGCCTGGCCACCGCGCATCGGGCGCTCACCGG
>NZ_QMEX01000293.1 GCF_003284925.1 Mycolicibacter senuensis | reverse complement strand
CTGGGGGCCACAGGCATTTGTGGTCTCTCGCAGTTTTCGAAAATGAGACCGCCGACGGTGTCCAAAACGGAGCCACGGAGCCGGTTTCGGCGGGATGCGGCCAACTTGGCAAAGGCGCCATCGGCTCCGGTTCCGGGCACTGCGCGAGTGCTGTTGCGGGATGTACCACTACACGGTACCTTTTAGTTTCCATTAAGGAATTTAACAGGAGGAACCGCGTGCGAGTCACCGCCTGCTTACCGCTTGTTGCCGCTGTTGTTGCTGGCAGTGCCTTCGCGGGTGCCCCGATCGTTTCACCATCGGTCCACGCCCAGTCGCCGGCGTATGCCCTTACCGGCAACGGCACAGACCTCGGAGGCGGTGTCGCGCTGATCATGGGTGGTACGGGTATTCCCCAGCCACCGCAGGCTTACTTGGATGCCGTCAACGAACTCTTCCTCAAGCCGCACGGCTTCACCGGCGAACTGGTGTCCCAGTGGGGACCGGAGAACGTCAGTCCGACGTCGAGCGCGGTCGGCCTGGCGGAACTGCAGAACTCGATCGCTGAGCGGCTCAACGCCGGCGAGGTGAGTGCTGACAACCCGATCGTGGTGTTCGGTTATTCGCAGAGCGGCGGGATCGCGGCCAATCTGGTGGAGTGGTTGCAAGACAACGACATCTCCAACGAGCTCGTCCGGATTGTGACGATCGGTTCTATGGCCGCCGCCCGGGTCGACCTCGACGGCTACTACACCGACGTCTACAACTACGAATATGACCCGGTCGGGATCAAGCCGATCTACGACAACCCGCTTTCGGAACTCAACTCTGCGCTGGGCTTCATCTACGGGCACTCGGTGTATCTGAGCGCGACCCCGGAGCAGATCGCGAACGCCATCGAACTGCCGGTGGGCGACCCGGATTCACTGACCAGTTTCTACATGATCCCGAATGACCTACTGCCGCTGCTGGCCCCGCTGCAGCTGATCCCGATTCTGGGTATGCCGCTCTACGAACTGCTGGAGCCGGTGACCCGGATCCTGGTGAATCTGGGCTACGGCAGCCTTGAGCACGGCTGGCCGCCGGGAGACATCGACAACCTGCCCGCCGGTGACGGTTTCCTGCCGCCCAACATTGAGTTGGGTGACCTGCTGGAGGCACTGGGCAAGGCCACGTTCGACGGCATCGGGAACTTCTTCTCCAGCTGGCTCGATCCGGAGACGTATCACATCTATGGGCTCAACGACCACCCGTCGCTGCTCGGGATCATCAACGAGGGCTACCTGGCGGGTTACCTCGACTCGCCGACCCCGTCGCTCGAGGAAGCCCTGACCGGCCTCTGGAACTTCCTGCAGGCGTTTACCGACACGACCCCCTACGACATGCCTGACCCGGTAGACCTGCTGGGCTAAGCACGCTTGACCGACGGTAGCCCCGGCTCGGGC
>NZ_QMEX01000292.1 GCF_003284925.1 Mycolicibacter senuensis | reverse complement strand
GCGCCGAGGCCGGCCGCGTATCGCGGCGCGGTGTAGTGCGCCCAGCGTCCCCACCCGGTGTCGTGAATCATTCGGCCTGCCTTCCAGATTGAGCCTTCGGATCGTGAAGTTGCATCAGCCTACCGCCGACCCACGAATGGTCCACGGAAACGAACACAATTGCCAGGTCGGTGCCCGCGAGGTCAGCCGTGGCTGCCGGTGGCCTCCGGTACCGCCTCGACCCCCACCGCGTGCTGCCCGGCCGCCGCCCGCTGAACGCGCTCCACCAGCGGCAATGTCCGCAGCCGGCGCTCCAGATGCCACTGCAGATGGGCGGCCACCAATCCGCTGGCGTGGCTGCGGTGCGCCGACGTAGAAGATTCAGCAAGCTCCCAATCCCCGTCGTGCAGCGCCGCCATCAGATCCAGCACCCCCATCGGCGGGGTGGTCGATCCGGCCGGGCGGCAGTGACCGCAGACGCTGCCGCCGGCCGCGACATGAAACGCCCGATGCGGGCCGGGGGTGGCACAACGGGCACATTCGGTCAGTGCCGGTGCCCACCCGGCCACCGACATGGCACGCAGCAGGTAGGCGTCCAGCACCAGCTCGCGGGGGCGACGGCCGTCGGCCACCGCCCGCAACGCGCTGACGGTCAGCCGGTGCAACGCCGTTGCCGGTGCCCGCTCGGCGCCGGCGAGACGTTCGGCGGTCTCCAGCATCACGCAGGCGCACGTGTAGCGGCCGTAGTCGCTGACGATGTCGCTCGCGAACGCGTCCACCGACACCACCTGGGTGACGATGTCGAGGTTGCGGCCCGGATGCAGCTGCACGTCAATGTGGGCGAACGGCTCCAGTCGGGCACCGAACTTACTGCGGGTACGGCGCACTCCTTTGGCCACCGCGCGGACCAGCCCGTGGTCGCGGGTGAGCAAAGTGACGATCCGGTCGGCTTCGCCGAGCTTGTGCTGGCGCAGCACCACCGCCCGGTCCCGGTACAGCCGCATCGCACCAGTTTCGCATCATCACGGGGGCGTTTCGAGGACGGTCACCGGCGTGGCACGCCGGATAGTCTCGTCACCGATGACCCACCCGCCCGCGGAACCCGGCGCCCGCTTTCCCACCCTCACCGAACAGCTCTACCAGCTGGCCAGCGGCGAGGTGGCCTCCGTCGACCTGGTCCGCCGCTCGCTGCACGCCATCGACGCCAGCCAGTCCACGCTGAACGCCTTCCGGGTGGTGTTCACCGATTCGGCGCTGCGCAGTGCCGCCGAAGCCGACCGACGCCGCGCCGCCGGCGATCGCGCCCCGCTGCTGGGCGTCCCGATCGCGGTCAAGGACGACACCGACGTCGCGGGTGTACCCACCTCCTTCGGCACGTCCGGCTACGTCGAGCCGGCCGCCCACGACGCCGAGGTGGTGCGGCGGCTCAAAGCCGCAGGAGCGGTGATCGTCGGCAAGACCAACACCTGCGAGTTGGGCCAGTGGCCGTTCACCGGCGGCCCCG
>NZ_QMEX01000291.1 GCF_003284925.1 Mycolicibacter senuensis | reverse complement strand
GGGCGCTCGGCGAGGCCGTGGCGTTGCTGCGCGACGTTCTCAACCCGGACGACCTGGTGGTCGGGGGCCAGGGCTTCACCGAGTACCCGGAAGGCATCGCCGAGGTCGAGCGGGCCGTCGCGGAGCGATCGGTGCTGTCGGGACGCACCATCCGAGTCACCGCGTTCGGCAACCGGGTCCAGGAGGCCGGCGCCGGCACGGTGTCGCTGGGCGGGCTGTATGCCGATCCGGTCGGCGCGATGCGCCGCTCGCGCGGACCCGCCGTAGCGGCGGTCCCGGAAGTGCCCGCCTGAGCAGAACTGTAAAGATAACGGGGTGGGGCGAGGAATCGGAACCGATGTGCGCCGGGTAGCGGTGCTGTCGGTACACACCTCGCCGCTGGCCCAGCCCGGCACGGGTGACGCCGGGGGGATGAACGTCTACGTGCTGCAGAGCGCGCTGCACCTGGCCCGCCGCGGGGTGGCCGTGGAGATCTTCACCCGGGCCACGTCATCGGCCGACCCGCCGGTGGCCCATGTCGTCCCCGGCGTGCTGGTGCGCAACGTGGTGGCCGGCCCGTTCGAAGGCCTGGACAAGAACGACCTGCCCACCCAGCTGTGCGCGTTCGCCGCGGGGGTGCTGCGCGCCGAGGCGGCCCACGAGCCCGGCTACTACGACGTGGTGCACTCGCATTACTGGTTGTCCGGTCAGGTCGGCTGGCTGGCCGCCGACCGCTGGGCGGTGCCGCTGGTGCACACCGCGCACACCCTGGCCGGGGTGAAGAACGCCGCGCTTGCCGTCGGGGACAGCCCCGAACCGCCGTTGCGGGCGGTCGGTGAGCAGCAGGTGGTCGATGAGGCGGACCGGTTGATCGTCAACACCGACGACGAAGCGCAGCAACTCGTCGCGCTGCACCGGGCCGACCCGGACCGAATCGACGTGGCACATCCCGGCGTCGACCTGGAGGTCTTTCGCCCGGGGGACAAGCAGCAGGCCCGCGCCGCGCTGGGACTGTCACCGGGCGAGCCGATCGTGGCGTTCGTCGGGCGCATCCAGCCGCTCAAGGCCCCCGACATTCTGCTGCGGGCGGCAGCCGCGCTGCCCGGGGTGCGCGTGGTGGTGGCCGGTGGCCCGTCGGGCAGCAGCGGGCTGGCCGCACCCGGCGGTCTGGTTCGGCTGGCCGGGGAACTGGGTATCAGCGATCGCGTGACGTTCCTGCCGCCGCAGTCCCGGGAGAATCTTGCCGCGTTGTTCCGGGCCGCCGATCTGGTGGCGGTGCCGAGCTACTCCGAATCATTCGGCCTGGTCGCCCTGGAAGCGCAGGCCTGCGGAACGCCGGTGGTGGCCGCGGCGGTCGGCGGATTGCCGGTGGCGGTGAGCGACGGCGTCACCGGGGCGCTGGTCGCCGGACACGACATCGACCAGTGGTCGAGCGCGATCGGCGGCCTGCTGCGGCTGGGTTCCGGGCCGCGCGGCTGGGCGCTGTCGCCGGGCGCCAGGGTCCAGCTCTCATCGCCGTACGCCAGCTC
>NZ_QMEX01000290.1 GCF_003284925.1 Mycolicibacter senuensis | reverse complement strand
GGCCAGCACGCTCGTGGCGGCCAGCACCGGCAGCAGTGCGGGTATCAGCGCCGTCTGGGTGATCAGGTAGTTGAGCGCCTGGATGGTATTGCCGATCGTCGCCCCGACGATCTCGACCATCGCCAGCGGCACCACCAGGCCGAGTCCCTGGGGGTTGAACAGCGCCGTGTACATGATCGCCAGCAGATCGTCGACGATGACGATGCTGGTGAACGCGAAAAACGACCCCGGGTCCAGGGGCACCGAGAAGATGTAGGCCAGGTTTGCCGGGTTGAAATAGCTCAGCGGGTTGCCGGTCCACCCCAGCCACGATCCGGGCACGCCCCACGGCGGCAACAACGACGATCCGCTCTGCAGGCTCGTGAAGAAATCGGCGAGCGGACCCGAGATGCCGGTGAAGCCGATCTTGTCGAAGAACTCGGTCAGCTGCGCATACAGCGGGTACTGGCTGCTGTCGGGATACGGCGGGCTGGGGACGAGTCCTTCGAGCCATTTCGCGAAGTCGAGGAACCACTGCGGCGGCTCCGGCGCCGTCGCGTCCGCGCTCCCGGCGGCCTTGAGCACCGGGGGCGCCGGCTCGGTCTGCGGCGATGCCGCCACCGCGGTGGTCGCGGTGGCCTGGTAGGCGGTCATCACGGTGGCGGCCTGCAGCCACATCCGCGCGTAGTCGGCCTCGTTCAGCGCGATCGGAATGGTGTTGACGCCAAAGAAGTTCGTGCCCACCAGCACCGCATGCGTGACATGGTTGGCCACCAACTCGGCCATCGTCGGCATCGCCGCCAGTGCGCTGGTGTAGGCGGCAGCCGCGGTCTGCTGCTGGGCAGCGGTCGCCGTGGCATCGGCACCGGCACGCACCAACCACGCCAGGTAGGGCGCGTTGGCGGCCACGAACGCCTCCGCGGACGGGCCCTGCCAGGCCCCGGACTGCACCGCGCCCAACAGGGCGGTCAGCTCATCAGCGATCTCGGCGTACTCGACGGCCAAAGCCGTCCACGCCGACGAGGAGGCCAGCAACGGGCCGGCACCGGGACCGGCGGACAACAGCGACGAATGGATCTCAGGAGGCGACGCCATCCAAATAGGGGCGGTCACGTCGACCAGCTCTCTCGGGGTACACCGCCCCGGGTAGCAGGATGCGACGACGTGAGTGTCCTGACTCTCGGATCAACGCTCGCCTCGCCTTCCAACTCCATATGGAGCCGTGGCTGTTGAGGGTCGCTCCCCGATCACAGTGGCGGGACCGTGCCGGATTCTCACCGGCTTCCTGCACCGTCGTTGCCTTACCGGCGCATTATCGCACGCTACGGGGCCTGCTTGCGACGTTCCCGCGTCCAGGTGCCCGGTGTCATCGGTGCCTTTACCGCGCCGAAGGCGTCCCCGGCCAGCGCGGTCAGGCCGCTGGGGAGCACGCCCGGCGGGTCGGTGTCGGCCACCGCATCCAGCTCGGCGTCCTCCAGGTCCATGTACTCGTAACCGCGGCCCAGCATGTCGGCCTTCGCCTTGCGGCGGCGCCGGGCCTTGGCCTT
>NZ_QMEX01000028.1 GCF_003284925.1 Mycolicibacter senuensis | reverse complement strand
ACACAGACCGTCACCGTGACGGAGTCGCCTTCGCCGCCGGCCCCGCTGATGTCCCCGCCCGCGCCGGTGCCCTCCCACACGACCGTGCCGCCACCGGCGACGTCGATCGCGGTGGTGCCGCCACCGGCGACGTCGATTGAGGTCGTGGCCCCGCCGGCCGGGGCCAGCGCCGTCTGCCGCGACGGCACCTATTCGTTCAGTAAGCGCCGCAGCGGTTCCTGCTCGCGCCACGGTGGGGTGGAGCGTTGGGTGAACCCGCCCGCAAACTGAGCCGGTGTGTCAGAGGTTGAACTGGGCCTTGATGTTTCGCGACTGGAAATGCTCGACGATGATGCCGCACAGTGGAATGGTGCCCGCCAGCAATACCCCGATGGTCTTGCCGAGCGGCCAGCGCACTTTGACCGCCAGGTTGAACGTGGCCAACAGGTAGGCGAAGTACACCCAGCCGTGCACCACGCCGATCCAGGTGGGCGGGTTGTCCACCTTGACCACGTAGCGGACCACGATCTCGTAGCACAGCGCGATCAGCCACACACCGGTTGCCCACGCCAGCACCCGGTAGGGCAGCAGCGCGCTGCGGATCTTCTCGGCGGGAGCGGCCTGGGCGGGGGTCTCGGTCATGCGGTGTTCCTGTTCTTCCGGTCGTTCTCGGTGAGTTCGGCCAAGTAGGCGTTGTAGTCGCGCAGTGCGGCGTCGTCGGTCGGGGTGGCGGCGGGCCCGGGCCGTTCCGGCAGCAGCCCGGCCGGTATCTCGGTCACCGTATCGGGTCGGTGCGGCTCGGGCGGCGCCTCTTCGTAGCGGACGAATTTGCGGTAGGCGTATACGCAGAACCAGGCGAACAGCGGCCACTGCAGGGCGTAGCCGAGGTTCTGGAAGTTGCCGTTGAGCTCCTGGAATCGGGTCCACTGCCACCACCCCAGCGCCAGACACGCGCAGGCGGCGACGATCACCAGCACGATCAGTGCCGGTCTCCGACGCCGTGTAGTGGACACCCCTTGACGGTACCGCGCCACCTTGCCGCGCATCCCGAGGCCGGCGGTACCATCGCTACGCCGCGCGGGCGTGGTGGAATTGGCATACACGATGGTTTTAGGTGCCATTGCTCGAAAGAGCGTGAGGGTTCGAGTCCCTCCGCCCGCACCAGGTCAGACCGTGTTTTGGGGCTGATTCCCCCACATTCCCCCCACATTGTGGGGAATGTGGGGGCTAACCTGGTGTGCGTGGCTTCAATCTCCCCATACGAAACCAAACGCGGCAGGCGGTATCGGGTGCGCTACCGCAAGCCTGACGGTCGTCAGACCGACAAGTGGGGATTCCAGACCAAGCGTGAGGCTCAGGCGTTCGCGGCTACCGTCGAGGTATCGAAACTTAAGGGCGAGTACGTGGCCCCGTCGCTGGGCAAGGTCACGGTTGGGGAGCTGGTCACGGCCTGGCTGGAACGCAAGGAAGCCACCACTCGCACCAGCTACTACCGAACCCTGCCGTCGGCCTGGAAGAACCATGTCGCGCCGACGTGGGGCAAGGTCCAGGTGGCCAGGGTGGACCGGCTCGGCGTTGAGGAATGGGTCGCCGGTATGCGCAGTGCTGAGCTGAGCGCGACGGTCGTCAAGCGTGCCCACGGCGTCCTGTGCGGCATCCTCGACGACGCGGTGAAGGCCGGGCGGATCTCAGTCAATCCGGCCAGGGGCCTAGACCGGGGCACGCTGCCGCGCAAGACCGGACGCCGAAGGGTGTACATGACCGCCGAGGATGTGGCGCGGCTGGCCGCCGAGTGCGGCGAACACGAGACCCTGATTCTGACCCTGGCCTACACCGGCATCCGTCCCGGCGAGGCGGTGGCTCTGAAGGTGGGTGACGTCGACTTCGATCGCAGGCGGCTGCAGATCCATTCCAACGCGGTGGAGCTGGGCAACACCTTCGATGTCGGACCGACCAAGACCTACCACCGCCGCTCTGTGCCGGTGCCGGAGTTCGTCCTGGACCGGATCAAAGCCGAGTCTTCCGGTAAGGGGCGTGAGGCCTTGGTGTTCCCCGGGCCGGACGGTGGTTACCTCCGCCAGCCGAAGACCGGCAGTGGGTGGCTGGAAGCCGCCGTGAAACGCGCCGAGGTCGAACGGGTGACGTTGTACGGCCTGCGGCATACCTTCGCCTCGCTGGCGCACTCCAGCCGGGCCAGCGTCCTGGCCGTGAGTCGATCCATGGGGCACAAGAGCGCAGCCATGACGCTGGACCAGTACTCGGACCTGTTCGACTCGGATCTGGACGCCGTCGGTACGGCGATGAACACCCTCGGGCTGGGCCTGGATCCGGAGCAGTAGGTACTGCTGTTCCCGTGCGGCACATGAGAGGTCGCGGGTTCGTACCCGCGATGCCCGCTACACCCGCCCTTCGCAGGTGAGGGAACCCTTCACCAATGCCCGCTGAAGCCCGTCGGCGCGCGCACGTAACACCCGCCACTGTCCGTGGGCACGTCTCGGGGTCGACCTCGGGACGGAGTCGTCCTCAGTTGATCCTTCGGCGGCATTCCTGTGAATCTGACTGTATTTGCTGGAAGCATCGGCGACGCTGCTGCTGATTGGTGTTGTGGGGATGTCACAAGGGGTGTCGCTTCCGGTTGTAATTACGTCAGTTTTGTCGTATAGCTGCATGAAAGTACTTGGCCCCCAGGCTCTAGGCATCCTCTAGTCGCGTGAAAGTGTTCTTAGGTGACGCGGTCTTACGGGGTTGCATCCACTCATCCATTCTCCGACACTGATCGCAACGTGAGTTTGCTGCGAAGGGATCTAGGAGGAAAATTGAGCTATACGGAAGACCCCGTCTGGAGGGATGCGGAGGCCGAGGAGTTCATCGGGGTTTCACCTGGGACCCTGGCGGCGTGGCGAAATCGTCGGAACAAGAACCAACCGGCTTGGCTGACGGTGGGATCAAGGGCAATCCGCTACCGCCGGTCTGAGCTGATCGCCTGGTTGGATGCCAATACGGTTCGCCCGGGCGGTAGCGCGCGGTGAGCCGGAAAGCGGGCAGGAAGAAGCCGGTCAAGATTTACGAGTTGTACCCGTACATGGGCACTTTCACAAACAAGCTCGCGCGGTACCAGGGCCGGACGGTGCAGGTCGCGGCCAGGAGTCTGAAGCAGGCGCTGTGGTTGGCCGGGCACGGTCGATGGATCAATCCGGAGGCCGACCCGTTGATCGGCATCGTCTACCGGTGGGCGAAGACCGAATACGGCCTCACTGGCACGACGTGGTGCGGGCTTACAGCTGCGGATATCACGGTCGACCCCGGGGTCTCCCATGGGGACTCGCACCGCAAGATCAAGGCTGCGGTGGCCCAGCACCGTAGCGCCTGCAGTCGGTGCGAGGAACGCTCCCTTGCCGGTCGGCTTCGGCGGGCCGCCCGCATCGGGCAGGAGGTGGTCCAATGATCGCCGACTTGCTCACGCTTGCACTGCTGTTGAGCGTGGTCGTCCTGGTCACGCTCTGCGGCTACGACACCGTGATTGATCGACGTAGTAGCCACAAGAAACCACACCCACCTGGTCCTGTTCGTCGCGCAGCGGCTGACGTGGTCAATGCCTGGCCGACGACGTGATCGGCCCGGGAAACGAGGAAGCCCCCGGTCACGCCGGGGGCACCTCCGACGACGGCGACAGCCTCACCACAAAGCAAACCGTCATCCTTGACCATACCGGAGGTTCGGGTGATTTCGACGGCCTCGCGGCTAACACGGATCTGGATTATGTACTCGGCGCGGCAGCTCTCGACTACGTGCGGCGCGGCTGGGAGGTGCACCCGCTCAAGCGCGGCGACAAGGTCCCAGCCACGCGTCACGGGGTCCGGGACGCGACATCGGACCTCGGCCAGGTCCTCGATTGGTGGGGCGGGCGGTACGCCGGTGGCAATATCGGCGGTCGGGTGCCTGAGGGCGTCCTCGTTATCGACACGGACCCCCGCAACGGCGGCGAGGAGTCGCTGGCCCGACTGGTGGCGCAGTACGGCGCGCTGCCGAAGACCCTCACTCACTACTCGGGCCGGGGTGACGGCGGGCGGCACCTGTTTTTCCAGCGCCCGCCCGGCAAGCTGACGGCGAAGCGGCTCGGTCCGGGTATCGACTTGAAGACGCACGGCGGCTATGTCGTGCTGCCGCCGTCGATTCACCCGGCCACAGGCAGGCCCTACACGAGAACCGGCGGGCCGGTTGCACCGCTGCCGGAGTGGTTCGTCGACCTGATGCGGCCAGCGGCGCGGGCAGAACGCCCGGCGCGTCCTCGTGCCGACTGGGTGACCAAGTGCATGGGCGGCAACAGCATCGCCGACTGGTTCGGCAACACCGCCACATGGTCGGAAATCCTTGAGCCGCACGGATGGGAATGCGTTTACCAGGGCGACCCGGACAACGACGAGGGCGCGCAGTGGCGGCACCCAGCGGCCACGGCGGCGACGTCAGCGACCGTGCGGTATGGCTGCCTGTTCGTCTACTCGACGTCGACCGAGTTCGAGGCGACCACTCCCGGGGATCCACACGGCTACACGAAGTTCCGGGCCTACGCCGTACTCAACACCGACGGCGACCTGCGCGTCGCCGCCAAGAAATTACGCAAGAAACGAAGCCGTGAGGCTGGAAGGAGCACGTGATGACGAACAACGACGGCGACGAACTCACCACCACCACCTACGACGACGAGATCCCTGACATGCATGCCTACCGCAACCCGCCCGAGGAGCCAGAGGTCGCCCAGGTCGCCGAGGAGGCGACGGTGACCGCGCAGGAAGAGGTCGTCGACGACGAGGAGAACGACAACGACACATCACGTCCGTCAATCGCGACCCAGCTGGCGGTGATGGCCCGGGAGTTCTACACCTTCGGGGTGGACGAGAACGGCGAGACTTTCGCCTGCGACAACGCGCTCCCTCACGTCGCGCTGTCGATGTCAAACAACTCTCGGGGCGGGCTGAAGGCTCGACTACTCGACCAGTGGAGCGAGGCTAGCGGCGGGAGGGTCGCCCCAGGAGCGGCGGCTACCGACGCGATGGGCACCCTCGACTGGGGCGCTCGACGAAATCCGGTCACTCCGGTCCACATGAGGATCGCTGACCACGACGGCACGATCTACCTCGATTGTGCCGACGAGCAGAATCGGGTGATCGTCATCGACAGCGGTCGCTGGAGGGTTGCCGACGAGGACGTGCCGGTTGTCTTTCGCCGCTCGACCTTCTCGCTGCCATATCCGGTCCCGGAGGGCGAGAGCGACCTGGCGCTGCTGTGGGACCACCTCAACGTCGATCCTGACGACCGTCCGCTGGTGCTCGGCTGGGTGGTGGCGGCCCTGGTCTTGGAGAATGTTCCGCACCCGGTCCTGTATCTCGGCGGCGAGCACGGCACGGCTAAAACCAGTGCCGCCCGTGTGCTTCAGTCCCTGGTCGACCCGACAACGGCGGACACTCGAAACCTGCCCAGCGACGAAGGGGCTTGGGTGGCCACCGTGCGACAGGGGTGGGCGCTGACCTTCGACAACCTCAGCGAACTTTCCAAGGGCATGAACGACGGACTGTGCAAGCTCAGCACCGGCGACACCATCGTCCGGCGCATCCTCTACACCACCGACGAAGCGTCGGCGACCAAGGCGTACCGGCCACTGATCATCACCGCGATCAATCTGACCGGGGTACAGCCTGACCTTGAGGACCGGATGGTCCGGATCGAGCTATCCGCTATCCCGCCGAGCAAGCGCCGACTAAAAAAAGAGGTCGAGGCGTCCTGGGAGCGGGATCGCTCCCGGGTGTTGGCGGGGCTGCTCGACCTCGCCGCCAAGGTGCACCACCGCCTGCCCGACGTCGCGACGCCGGAGGGATTTTCGCGGATGGCTGACTTCCACCAGGTCGTCGCCGCCATCGATGACGTCCAGGGCACGAGCGGCGCGGACCGGTACCAAGACGCGGCTGTGCGGGCCGCCCGGGACACGCTGGCCGAGTATCCACTCGCCAGGGCCATCGTCAACGGTCGGCGAGACTTCGAGGCGACCACGGCAGGGCAGATCTTGAACGCCATGGCATTTGCCAAGGGTGACGGCAGGGAGGGCTGGGGCTGGCCGGAGAACGCGCGTGCTGCGTCGAACCAGCTGAGGGACGCGGCACCGAGCATGCGGAAACTTGGCTGGACGGTCCATGACGACATGGGCAAGAACGAGGCGGGGACCAAGAAATACACGATCCATGCGCCGTCGCGTGAAAGTTCCAAGGCTGAAAAACCAGCCCCTTCATCCCCGTCAGACCCGTCCCCGCAGGTCAACACTATTTCGTCAGCCCGGTCTGGGGCGGAGTCCATCTCCGTGGCAGCCGTGTCACCGGAGATCGTTAACGAACGGACGGAGGCGCACCCGGCCAGAGACGGGGCTGGGTTGGCGCGAGACAGGTCTGGAGAAATCGCTCTGACCAGCACTCACGGGTCTAACGGGGACGACGGGGATGGTCCGGGGACCGCCGTCGCTGCCTGCCGTTTCTGCGGCGCAGAGCTGACAGTCGGACACGCCGCCGAGCGCGGATACTGCGCCCGGCCGGAGTGCTCGGCGGCTCACGTCACGCAGCGTCAGCAACCCTCACACAGGTCGACTCCGACTCCTCTGGACATAGCCAACATGGGTCGCCGCCCGGCTGATCGGCCCGTGGTCTGACCGCGTTGCCGGGGCCAGTGTCCATTCGCCGGACGCTGGCCCCGGCAACGGCCGATTCAGCAACAGTCGTGTTTCGCGGCAACGCGGTACGGCCCGTCGACGTGCCAGGGGAACTGTCCCTCCGGCTTCCGTTTGGTCAGCCGACCGCCGCAGGCCGCCGGTGGTGTTGGGCTGCACCCTCCACGATCCGCTGTGCGGTACGGTAGTTGATCCCCGAGGCCTTGGCGGCGGCGTTGATCGACAGGCCGCCTCGGGTCGCCGCCAGCACGGCGACCACGGTCTCGACCGGCTGGGTGGTTGTACCGGCGGCAATCAGCTCGGCGGCGAGCTCTGCGTCGACCGCCACCGTCTTGGCCTGCAGCATCGTCTGCACCGCGTGCACCGTGCTGGTTTGTGCCGGTGCGGGCGGCGAGCTGATCTGCGCCCCGGAATGCCGGGCAGCAACCGGCTTAGCCTGCACCTTTGCGTCCTGCGCCGGGGCTTGTGTCGCCGTCTGCGCCCGTACAGGCCGTGTACAGGCGGGTGCCGTTTTAGTACGGGTGCGCCGTGCCGGTTTGTCGCCAAGCGCAACCAGCATCAGCGTCGCTACGGCGACGGCGGTGTCGATGATGGCCGGAAAGATCCAGGCGATCGCCGGACTGTACCCGATGGCCAGCATCAGGTCCCGCAGCGCGACGAAGCTCAAAGCGAACGCGCCGATGCCGATGACCGCCACCGCCACCACCGCCCACCGGTACACGGTGCCCGACGCACCCGCTTGCACCGCGAGGGCGACACCGTGGACAGCGGCCAGCAGCACGACCGGCGGTACGGCGGCAGCGCCGACCTGAATGGCGACCGGCGGAAGGTACGGCAGCACCGCATGGGCGACGTTCCCGAGGAGGCTGACCAGAGTCGCCCCGCCCAGCAGGCACCAGAAGAACCGGACCGCCTTGTGGTGGTTGTGCTGGGTGATCTCGACCTGGGTGGTCATCGGCCCTCGCCCGCCGTAAGGCCGTAGTTCAGCGTCTGCCCGTCGACCTCGACAACAACCCGAGCCTCCACTCCAAGGGCTGTCAGGTAGGCGCTGAGCGTGCTCAGCAACATGTCGGACTGGCGCTCGATCTTGCTGACCTGCGCCTGCCCCACACCGAGGTTGGCGGCCAACTCGACTTGGGTCAGACCGGCTGTCCGGCGCAGTCCCGCGAGATCCATCACCTTTTGGATACTACTCCAAATGAATAGTGCCTCATAGCAGTATCCCCCGTGTCGGGGGTGGGCGTGTCAGCGGCTACAGGCCGGTTCTTGTCTTGGCCGCTAGTCAGCACGCACTTGTTCGACAATGCCCGCGACGGCGTCCGCGATCGGCACGGTGTCCACCACGATGTCGAACTCTGGCCCGACGAATGGAGTTCCATGTCCTCGCGCCACAGCCACCCAGCTGACGTGAATCGACTCCGACTCAGATGCCGCGACAAGTACGACGTCCTCGTAGTCCGCACTGTCCCATTCGAAGTCCTCTCCTGAGGGCAGCTCGGAGAGAGTGATCCGGACCTCAAGGCCCGACTCCTTGTTCTTCCACTCCACCGGATAATCACGCGGGCGGGCCGGAACGAACGCCAACATGGACATTGGTTCGTAGATCGATTGCGGACGCTCGTAGTCGGGGTCTAGGAGCTTTTCGTACTCGAATTCATCGATGTGGAGGTTCTCGACACCATGCGCTCCAGTGAACGTTATAACCACCTTGACGTCGTACAAGAAGGAAGCTGCCACATTGCGGACGGTGAAATGCATTGCGGGAAAGAACAACCCGGCAACATAATCCTCAATGCGTGGCCACTCTCGTTCCGCCACCATTTTGCGTCGGGCGATCCCAGCTTCGGTCTGTTCGGGAGTCGGCGGCTGCGACGGGACTTCTTGATGCAGTACTCGCGCGAGCACCGCTGCTCGCTGCGCATCGTCAGGTGACATGTTCCGCAGCTGATTTGCGTCCTCGCGGTCACTCTCGGCGGCGGCCTCCAGCAGCAACTCGCGAAGATCTTCACCGTCTACGAAACGTTGCCCGACCCCGCCGACATTGAGCTGAATATTCAAGGGGACGCTGCCGGGGTCGATGCCGAGGAACTGCTGACGGACGCCAACCATCTCAGGTTGGTCCAGCAGTGCGGCGACGCGCTCCATGTGGAATATCTCGACCTCCAGATCATCAACCAGTGCTGCTAGTTCCTGGCGTTCGCCCAGCGTGATTTCTTGGTTGGTGACAAAGGCAAAGCCGCTGGGTTGGTGTTTTTTTGCGCCGTCGAGGTCTGATCCGAACTTCCCCTTGATCTCGGAGAATCTGTGCTTACCGCGCGGGAAGTAGACGGCCATCACCCACCGGTTGCCATCTCGCGCCAAGACAGCATCGCGACCACCGTCGGGACCACCGTACGGATGAGAGGGGTCCGGGTCTTCGAATCCACTTGCCAGCAGCACCTGTACGGCCAGACGCTCGGCAGCCCCGGAATCGCCGGTCCACGCGAGCAATCGGTACTGAGTTTCATCGGGGCGGGGCATCGTAGCCTCGTTCTCCTTTGGCGTCGTAATCGTCCAGTCTGCAGCTTTGGCAACGCATTACGCGCTGAGGGCGTCGATGATCTTCATCGTCTCGACGGCGACGGTGGTGACCTTCTTGATGAGGTCGACGATATAGGTCGGGTCGTCGTGTTCGTCGCACCAGTCGTTGGGGTCATTGACGATGCCGGAGGCCTTGTCGGTCTTGACTTGGTAGCGGTCGATGATCCAGGCCAGCGCGGATCGAGATCCGAGCATGTAGCGTTCGGCGTTCTCGGGGATGCCCGAGATGGCGACTTTGGGGTTGTAGACGATGGCGGTGTGGTCGGTTTTCGACTTCCACTTCATCTTGGTCACCCGCCAGGTCTCCCGGTCCGCGGGCTCCGCGCCGGGCTTCAGCTGGACGTCGAGAGGGTACGGGTCGACGGTCTCGTAGTCCACGTGCAGTTCGGCCAGTCTGCGACCGGCGTCGGCCAGCTGCTCGAAGCGCTCCCGGGTTTGGGGGGTCGGGATGTGCGGCAGCATCTTCTTGAGGTCGGCGGCGTACTTGGCCCGGTAGTCCGGGTCGTGGAGCAGGCCGTAGACGTAGTAGAAGATGTCGTCCTTGGCCACCTGGTCGCCGACGGCCTCGCGATATAGCGCCAGGATGGTGTCGGTGATGTTGTCCACCCGGCGGTAGCCATGCTCGTCGACCTCACCGTCCTCTGTGACCGTGAAGTCCAGGCCGCCGTCGCCCTGGTTGGCCTTCTCGTAGGTCCAGCGGGGGAAGAACTGACCACCACTGCCAGCGCCGGTTACGTGGAGGTTCGGGAGGTCGTCGAGCATGATCGCCGAGAACGGCACGTCCGATCCCGCACCGACGACGTAGTAGCCGACGTTCTGGTGGTGCGGCGTCGGGAACATCGATGGCAGCTGGTTCTGCCGTTCGTTTAGGAATGAATCGAAATACGTCAGCTGTCGGCTGAACGGACGATAGGCCGTCCTTCGAACGCCATCCGGATTGAAACTGGGGACCGCCTGCCGAGCGAACCTAGATCGTAGGCCCGCAGACCAGTTGATGTAGTCACCACGGGCCGCGTCAGGATAGACGCGGAGGAAGTTGCCGACGACCGATTCGGACGGTCTGGTAACGCCAGTATCGGTGCAATACTGCACAAAACGGGACTGCTCATGAACGTAGTTCTCGATCAGCTCATGGACGTTTTGCGAAAGGGATGCGGCGGAGTAGTTCACCACCCACGCGTCTCGGTTGGTGGCCAGGCCGAGTGAGTAGTTGGAAAAAACGGTGATCGCTCCCGACGGTCCGCGCTTCTGGCCGAGCACAGGCCAGGTGGGGAAGGTGTCGTCGCGTTGGTTGATCCAGTCGCCGTCGGTGTTCGGGTTGATCGGCTGCCAGCCCACGGTGTCGATCTGGGCGTCGTTGACGATGCGGAGTTTGTCTTCGCGGGTGAGGTAGTCGCCGATGTCGCGGTAGAACACCTGGCAAGGTCCGGTGTGGGCGGGGTCTTTGATGCCGATGAAGATGGCGACGGTATTGCGGCTGCCGCCGCCGAAGACCTTGCCGCCCTCCTTGCGGGACAGTTCCCCGGCGGTGCGCTGGTTGCCGCGCAGGTTGTAGACATAGATGGTCGTGTAGTCGTCGGCGAGGGATAGGCGCATGCCGTCGGCGGTGTTGGCGTCGATCCAGCCGCCGTTGGAGACGAACCCGACGACCCCGCTGTCTGCGATACGGTCGGTTGCCCAGCGGAATGCGCGGACGTAGGAGTCGTAGAGGGTGCGCCGCGTGGTGGCCGTCGACCGCTTCGCGTAGGTCTGCTCGATCAGGCCGTCCAGAGTGGGGTACTTGACGTTGGCATTGAGGTCGTTGGCGCTGTCCTGCCCCACCGAATATGGGGGGTTACCGACGATGACGTTGATCGGGGCGGCGAGCTGGGCTTCGATGCGAGCGTTGTTGTGGGGGAACATGACCGAGTCCATCGAGTCGTCGGCTTCGCTGATCTGGAAGGTGTCAGCGAGCACAATGCCCGGGAACGGCTCGTAGTCGTCTTCTCCGGCGGCGGTCTTGCCGGTCAGGGCGTGGTAGGTGGTCTCGATGTTGACCGCGGCAATGTAGTAGGCCAGCAGCATGATCTCGTTGGCGTGCAGCTCGCCGGAGTACTTGCGGGCCAGGTCCGCCGGGTGGATGAGGCCCGATTGCAGGAGCCGGGTGATGAAGGTGCCGGTGCCGGTGAACCCGTCGAGGATGTGCACGCCGCCGTCGGTGAGGCCGCGCCCGAAGTGGGTGCGGGAGACGGTGTCGACGGCGCGCAAGATGAAGTTGACGATCTCGGTCGGGGTGTAGACGATGCCGAGGGCGTCGGCTTGCTTCTTGAAGCCGATGCGGAAGAACTTCTCGTACAACTCGGCGATGACTTGCTGCTTGCCCTCCGCGCTGGTGACTTCGGAGGCCCGGCGGCGCACCGAAGCGTAGAAGCCCTCCAGTCGGGTGGTCTCGGCTTCCAGCCCGGCGTCTCCAAGGGCGTCGACCATTTTCTGCATGGTGCGCGAGACGGGGTTGTGGGAGGCGAAGTCGTGCCCGGCGAACAGGGCGTCGAAGACCGGTTTGGTGATCAGGTGCTGGGCCAGCATGCTGATCGCGTCGGCTGGGGTGATGGAGTCGTTGAGGTTGTCGCGCAGGCCGGTGAGGAACTGCTCGAACCCCGTGTTGGCCTCGGAGTGGGCTCCGTCGAGCAGGGCGGTGATGCGGGTGACCAGGCGGGCGGCGATGTCGGCGACGTCAGCGGCCCACTGCTCCCAGTAGGTGCGGGTGCCGACCTTGTCGACGATGCGCGCGTAGATCGCCTCCTGCCACGCCGACAGGGAGAACAACGCCATCTGCTGCTGGGTCAGGTCGCTGGCGACGGTCTCGGTGCCGCCCTGATCGTCGGTGACGGGGCCGATGTGGTCGAGCATCAAGGTGCTGCCCTGGCCGGACTTGGTGTCGGGCTTGCCGTTGAGCGCGATGGAGTTGACCATCGCGTCGAAGCGCTCATCGTGGGAGCGCAGGGCGTTGAGGACCTGCCACACCACCTTGAACCGCTGGTTGTCGCCGAGCGCTTCGGACGGCTCAACACCTTCGGGGACGGCGACCGGAAGGATCACATACCCGTAGTCCTTGGACTCCGCTTTACGCATCACCCGCCCGACCGACTGCACCACGTCCACGACGGAGTTGCGGGGGTTGAGGAACATCACCGCATCCAGGGCGGGGACATCGACGCCTTCGGAGAGACAGCGGGCGTTGGACAGCACCCGGCACTCGTCTTCGGCGATCACTCCCTTGAGCCAAGTCAGCTGCCGGTTGCGTTCCAAGGCGTTGAAGGTGCCATCGACGTGGCGGACCGCGCAGGTCAGATCGCGGTTGGTGTCGTTGATGGGCTGGCCGTCGTTCTCGTGCTCGTTGAGCATGTCCTGGTAGGCCGCAACGACCAGCGGGAACATCTCGGTCAGCTGCTTGGAGGTCTTGATATCGCGGGCGAAGGCGACTGCGCGGCGCATCGGGGCCTCACCCGCGGCGAACCCGCCACCATCCGGTGAGGTTCCAGCCCGTTTGGCCAGGCCGTTCCAACAGCCGATGATCTTGGAGGCGTCATCGAGGGGCAGCTCCCCGGAGACGGTGGCGAGCTGTTGTTGGAGCCGGGGTGCGATCACCGACTCATTGACGGTGAGGACCAGCACCTTGTAGTCGGTAAGCAGGCCACGCTCAACGGCCTCCCCGAAGCTCAGCCGGTGAAACTCCGGGCCGTAGGTCAGCTCATTGTCCATCGAGACCAGCTCGGCGGAGTGCTCGTCGGCCTTGTCCTTGACCGAATCGGCGAAGATCCGCGGTGTGGCGGTCATGTACAGCCGCCGTCGGGCCTTGAGGTAATCGGCGTCGTGGACGCGCACGAAGTGCGACTCATCCTCACCGGCCAAGGTAACCCCGGTGGTGCGATGAGCCTCGTCGCAGATCACTAGATCAAACTCGTCGACCCCGTGTCCTTGGGCAACGGCCACGGCCGGCAGGGACTGGTAAGTGGAGAACACCACCGTCAGCCCGGCAGCACGCTTTCGGTGCGCCATCTCCTGCGCCAGGCGGGCCGGATCGGTGGTGACCGGGATCGGCACGTCGTGGACGTTGTAGTCCTCCGCCGTGCGCGAGACCTTGGTGTCCGAGCAGACCGCGAACGCCCGCAGGTCCAGCTCGGTCTGGGCGGTCCATTCCCGCAACGTCTGGCTCAGCAGCGAGATCGACGGCACCAGAAACAACACCCGCGCCGCCCCACCGTTATCGGCGGCGACACGCTCACACAGGCGCAGCGCCGTAAACGTCTTTCCGGTGCCGCAGGCCATGATCAGCTTGCCGCGGTCGTTCCCGGCGGCGAAGCCGCGCAGGACGGCGTCGATGGCCTGCTGCTGGTGTGGCCGCGGGGCGAACCGCTTCGATGGGGTGAGTTCGATCTGGAGTTTCCCGGCGGGCCAGGCAATGTCCCAGTCGATGCGGGACTCGGCGATCACGTCAAGCCCGATGCGGCTCACCGGCTTGGAGCGGCCCTCCAGCGACTCCTCGGCGTTCTTTCCCCACCGGTTGGTGGTGGAGATGATGATGCCCTTGGCGAACGGCTCCTTACCGAGTTCGTTGAGGAAAGAGTCGATCTCGCCTTTCGGCAAGGTGTTTCCCGGCTCGTAGAACTTGCACTGAATCCCGACGTACTCACCGGTATCACGCTCACGGGCCACCAGATCAATGCCGGTGTCGACCGTGCCGTTGCGGCCAGACCAGTCGATCCACCGACACACCTGGTCGTACTGCTGGACCAGCATCGGGTCGAGTTCGAAGTAGCGCACCATCAGCTTCTCGAACTCGGTGCCACGCTCGGAGTTCGACGGCGCTTGGCGCAACACCTCGATCACCTCGTGAATCGAACCCATGTCCGCACCTTCTAATGTCGATCCGCTGCGCTGTAGACCTTATTCAATCGGGCAGACGGCATTGCTGGATCAGGGGGACTGGGGCGGAGTGACCATGTGTCGGCGAGTTGCCGGGGAGCGGTCGTTACCAGTGCCTACGCTGCCAGAGTGGCGGCAGAACACACTGACGAATTGATGAGGCTTGATCCCCGGCGAACCGTGATGTCCGCGGAGACGGATTCGGGCCGGTGACACGAAAAGAAGATCTGCGCTCCCAGGTTGACTACGAGTCGGACCCGCACACCCGCCTGAAGCACGCATTCTACCGGCGATACATCGCATGTTGGATGGGCAAGGTTCTGCAAGGCAAGTGGGCGAAGCCGGGGACGATCATCGACGGCTTCGCGGGCTCGGGCATGTACTCCGATGGTCTCGACGGCAGCGCGATCATGATTGCGAAGCTCTACCGGGAGCACGTCTGTCGTCCGAACTTCCAGCCGCTTACCCTTGTGACCAACGACCTTGACTCGCGGCGGTGCGAGGCGCTGGACGCGCGAATGAGGTCTCTTCCCGCAGATGGCCGGATCACGCATGTGCCGGTCGGGCCGAAGCCCTTCGAGGAGATCGTGGGGGACGTCCGGCAGAAGCACATCACGCCGGGGCATAAGGCACTGTGGATTATCGACCCTTTCGGGCTCAACCAGATTCCGTGGTCGATCATCTCGGAGATCGTGAAGCTGCCCAAGAACGACGCCGTGATCACGTTCATGGCTGACGAAGCGCACCGGTTCCGCACGAACCCGGCGATGGTGTCTGTAATGAACAACTTCTACGGGGATGACGCGTGGAAGAACATTCCCGAGGGGCTCACCACGGCGCAGTCCAAGGCTGCGCTCGTCAACCTGTACTGCGAGAAGCTCAACGCGCTCGGCTGCCACACCTCGGCGTTCGGTGTCGATGTCGCGCGCCGGTACACCCGGTACTCGCTGATCTTCGCGACGCACCACCAGGCTGGGCTCGAATGCTGGAATTCCGCTAAGTGGTCGGCGGACCCTACGAGCGGTCGCGGGGCCAGCGCTGACACGGCGTTCCAGCCCAGCCTGCTCGAACCCGATATCGATGACCTGATCGAGGACTTCCGGAAGCGCATCGGTGTTCACGACTTCGCCACGCTGGTGGCGCAGGCGCAAATCCTCGGCTACACCGAACCACACGTGCGCACCGCGCTCAGTCGACTGTTTGAGGAGGGGATGGCGGTCCGGCTGTCGCCCGTGACGACGCCGAAGAACGCGCCCTGGCCGGCCACGAGTCGTATCCGGATCTTCGAGGAAGGTCCGGATGACGAGGTCGAGGACGAAAGCTAACCCGTAGCGGCCTCAGGCATTTCGTCCCACAGCTGGCCGTCGAGTTCGCGGCCAAGTGCTTTCGGTGTCCGGCCGCCCCACTGCTTGAAGAAGAACGGCACCCCGGCCTCCTGGCAGGAATCGCGGATGCCACGCGCCCAGCCCAGCTCCATCGGCCGATAGCGAGGGCCGGATTCGCCGCCCGCGATCACCCATCCGATGCCCGTGAGATCGATCCCGTCGAGCGGGCCGAGCAACGGTTCACAGGACAAGAACCGCACCGCGGCGGGCACTTGGCGAAGGTCGTCTACTCGCTGCAGTACCTCGGCGCTCTCCACGGACACGCCCATCCAGAGGTTGTCCGGCCAGTCGAGCTTGTCGGCCACGCGCCGCAGCCGCAGGCTGCGCTTGGTCAGCACCTGGTAGGTGTGCTGGGGGGTGTCGCGACAAACGTCGAACACGTCGCGGATGAAGTCCAGCGGAACCTTTGCGTGAAACAGGTCGGACATCGAGTTCACGAACACGACGCGCGAGTTGCGCCAACGGTACGGCTCATCGAGGGCCTGCGGATGGACGGTGACGCCGAAGCCAGGTCCGGACGTTCTTGGGTCGCCGTCGACCTGATACTTCGCCGAACCCATGGCCTTCAGCCGCTTCGCGAGAGTCATCGCATAGCAGTGGTCGCATCCCGCCGAGACGCGGTCGCAGCCGGTGACGGGGTTCCAGGTGGCCTCAGTCCACTCGATCGCCGAACGATCAGCCATCGTAGGCGCCTCCTCACCTGCGGTTTCCCGCGTTTACCGTTACTCTATGATCAGCCACTGACCAAAAATAGTGATGATGCAGACGTGACCGGTGTGTCGTATGAGAACTAGGGCGGCCGGGGGGCACGGCCCTATTTTCGGACCCGCTGCCACTGCCAGATCGCGTGGTCGAGGTCGATCGGTGACATTTCTATGTCCTTGGCGGCGGCCGTCACGATCGCACCGGCGAACTCCAGCGTGATGCCCTTGCGCGGCAGCGTTAACGAGTCGGCGACGAATCGGCAGATCATCCGATCCGGCTTCACGACACCTTCAGTGGTGAGCACTGTACCTGCGTCTCGGATCGCTTCGGCCTTCAGCATCCCGCCGCGGGTCGAGGTCCGGTTCCAGTTCCCGATCGCCTCCGCCCAGCCGTCGGGGACGCGCAGCTCCTCGAATGTCGCGAGGAGTTCGCGCACACCGTCGCGGTTCGGGTCGCCGCCCTGCGCCCGGCGGTAGACCCGGTAACGGTCGACCACCTTCTCCACGCTGGAGTACTTCACGCCCGTCGACTGCACGCTGTCGACGATGCAGAGGGCGAGGCTGTCGCGGTAGCCGTCCGGGGCTTTGGCGCCGCGGAACTGTTCGCAGCGGGTGATCAGGGTCTGCAACTGCTCGGCGGGGTGGGTCACGGGCGCAAGCGTTGCACGGCTGGGCAACAGGGGGCAGGCCGGAGGCGGCCCCCGACTCGCTAGTTGGGCATAGGCAAGATTCGCGGGGGGATGGCGTCCGCGAACAACCGTTCTCCTACCTCCCGGCCTGCTCGCCGGTGCGCGGACTCATCCTTTCCGGCCCCGATCCGTTGTTCGGCGGTCTCCCCGTTGTCACTCAGATCGACCTGCCGCGGCAAGGGGGGAGTGCTTGGCGTACCGGTGATTAGGGTGGGAACCAAGATGTCCGCGACGAAATCGTGAATCTGCCCAAGTTCCGCTCCTGGCGTTACCCATACCGCGCTTTGGGCGCGCTGGACATGGACTGCTGTCCGCGAGGTCACCTCCACCGGGGTGCCTTCTTCCACGTCGCTGGCAACGACGTCGCCCACGTTGATCACTTTCCACCCCAGGTCTTGGGTCATGAACGGCAGGTCGGCACGGGTCGCAATCGACCTGCACATGACGGGGCGGATCATGCGGTGCTTGTCCTCATTCGAGTATCCCTGCAGCAACAGCAGTGGATGAACCCCATCGTGGCCGGTGCCGCCCACCATCTTCGCCAGGCCGATTGGGATCGACATGGTGACGGTGCGGTCCGCAAAGGGCTGCGCACTCGCGATCCGCTGGTTGAGCGTGGTCCCAGGACCCAACTCGGGCACGTGCTTGGCGACCTTCTTCGACCACCCCGCAAAGCTGTCAGCCGATTGGCATATTGGCATTTTTACTTGTGTGGCCTGGTTCGACGGCAAGGTCGAGCCGCGTGCTTGTTCGACGAGGTAGAAAACCACATTGTCGACAACCGCGCGCAGGTGATTGACGGCTTCGCTGAACAGCATGGTTATCGCGGGCGGCGTTGGCCGGATTGCGGACACGGCGAGATCCAGCAACCCTTCGTTGTTCCACACCTGCGCAAAGTCGAGTGCTCGGCTCGACCATTCCAAGCACAGTTTCTCCAGCTCGTACTGAAGTTCATCGGCGCGCGCCAAGCGCATGGCCACCGGGGTGAGTTCAGCGGGCAACCAGTCGAGCGCCGATGAAATCTGCGTCACGGGTGACAGTCAACACCACGTCGAACGGGGGCCACTCCGGCTCCAGCTCCTGCAGCCCCGGCTGCACGGTCCACCGCTGCGTGGCGGGTCCTCCACTCCGGCAGCGGCGCGGTGGCCGCGACCGATGCGGAGACACCAGCGCGAAAGCCACGGTGGAACCGGCGTCGGCCGTTAGCCTGCTGTTCGTGCCGTGCTGGGTGGACTCGCTACTTCACTGGTTATCGCAGCATTGGGGCGACGTTCTCCCGGCCTGGCTGGCGGTTGTCGTCGCCGCACTTTTCGGCGTCCAGTCGTGGCGGTCATCTCGCCGGTCAGAAACCGCGAAAGCCGCCGCGCAAGCTGCCGAGTCCAGAGCCACCAAGGCCGCTGAGGCGGCATCCGCAGCGGCGGCTCGGTCAGCCGATGCTGCCGAGCGGTTGGCCACTGCTCAAGAGGCGCACATCGTCCTTCTGCAAGATGCAGCCGACGCTGAAGATCGGAACCCGTGGCGGATCGACCGCACAGGTAACGCGATGGATTTCCGGCTGACCAACGGCACCAGAACCCGAAAATATGCGGTGGTCGTTACCGGCGAGCCCACAGTCCGTCCCGCCGACGTGTTTATCCCCGGGGGTGGGGGATACAACCGCTTTGACGTGGTCGACGGGCAACAGGCCGTAAGGCTGGGGCTTTTCGTATCAATGCAGACGGCAGATCGCACTGTGACGGTGAACTGGCACCCGACGCCCGACCACAGCGGTGACGCCTGGACCCAACGAATCGGCCTTCCGTAGCCTCGCAAGCACGAGCTGCGCCCACGCGTCGGTGCGGATCAGCCTTTCTCGGCCAGATAGCGGTAGAGCGTCGGAATCTTGACGTCGAGGGCCTCGGCGATCACCGGTACCGGTTCGCCGCTGGCCCGCATTCGCTGGGCAAGGGCCAACTTGTCGTCGCTGATGGCGCGAGGCCGCCCAATAGGCAGGTTGCGAGCCTTCCTGGCCGCCTTGGCCGCCGCCCGCCGTTCCCGACCAAGCTCCAGTTCGAGCTCGGCTAGGGACGCGAGCACTCCAGCGACCATGCGCCCGGTCGCGTTCGATGTATCGATGCCTTCCCGCAGCGAACGCAAGATGATGTCGCGCTGGCCCAAGTCACGGATGGTGGTCATGACCTCGGCCGCGTTACGGCCCAGTCGGTCGATACCGACGACCACGATCGTGTCGCCGGGCCGAGCGTAGTCCAGCAATGTGGCCAGGCCGGGACGCTGTTCTTTCGTGGAGGTGCCGGTCAGCTTGTCGGAGTAGATGCGTTGTCGGCTGACCCCGATGCTGGTCAGCGCGTCCGCCTGAGCATCGAGGGACTGGTGGCCGGTGGATACCCGGGCGTAACCGAGGAGCTGACCGGTCTCGGGGGCAAAGAGGGGAGCAGTCACGCCGCCTATCATATCTCAAAATAACGAATCTTGGACTTTAGATAAGAGAGGACTTTTGAGATTCTTGACCTCGGAAAACGTTGCTGCCGTCGATGTCACCGGATAGCCTCTCGAAACTAAAGAATCGAGACACCGATCGGGAGCATGGCAGTTGGCACGCTCGTCACTGACGCGCAGCCTGCAGCGATGCTCGCGGCCTGGCACCCCCCGGTGGTACCGACGTTATTCATCGCCTAGACGGGGAAGTGGCCCATCCGGGTTCACTACCGTCCACTGTATTGCGGGCAGTAGACGGCGATCGAGCTTTCGACCATGGCGGCCACCTTCTCCTTGCTGGGCTTGTCCCAGCGTTCCTCCTGGTCCCGGTACATGTCGTCGATGGTCTGCTGCTTCGAGTGATCGCCCAGATAGTCGCAGACGTTGTGCCCCATCTGGATCACCCCGGCGCGGTCTTTGATCGTGAGCCCGGCGTCTATTAATCGCTGCACGAAGACCACATCGGGGTCGGGCGGCGCTGGCTGGGCGGGGACGGGACGCCGATCCGCTTCGTTTGCAGGGTGTGATGTGTGTGTCGATGGGGCGGCCGACGTGCTGTGCCCGGCAGCTGGCCTTCTCGCGTCTCGGATGCCGTCGAGGCAGCCCTGCATGTAGTCGCCTGAGTCGATCTTGGGATCGCCGCCAAGTTTCACATCCTGTCGGGCATCCAGGCTGTCTCGGCATATCTTTTCGGGGCTCATGCCGCCCTCATTGATCAATTCGTCCAAGAACGTCGGGTCCGACCCGTCGTGATATCCGATCTTGTAAGAGTCCGAGTGGCCCGAGGGCAGACCGGGCGAGACAGTCAGACCAACGAAGACGGCAAACAACAGCCATATTGCCCCGAACGCTGCCCCTGAGACCGCTAACCAACGGCCACGCTGATGCGTCTGGCGAATATTCGCCAGCGCGACGACTCCAAACGCCACCCCTGCTAGTGCAACAGCTGTGAAGGCATAGAAGACCCAGCCCGGTGGTCCGAACCCGACTCCAATCCCCCCGATCAATCCTAGGATGAAAGACGAGATCGCCCAACGGCTTCGGCGCGTCTCGGCACGTTGTTCATCTAGTTCCTGCACCTGATCGGGCCGTTCCGACGGCGCACCATCAAGCACGGCCGAGGCCGGGGCCACCTGGGTCGGGACGTAGTTGAGTTCGGGTGCGGGAGCCGCGAGCGTCGCTGCCCCGGCGGCGGCGATTGTTGCGTGGCTGACCGTCGCTGGCAATGCCGCTCGCCGAGCTGCCTGGGCAAGTTCCCTGGCGGTGGCGTAGCGCTCGTCGGGGTCCTTGGCCATGCCGGTGGCGATGACGTCGTCCAGTGCTGCGGGAACGCTGCCCCGGATAGCCGAAGGTCGGGGAGGTGGGTCGAACATGTGGCCCGTTGCGATCTGCTCCAGGCTCTCCCCTGGAAACGGCTGTTGTCCGGTCAGCGCTTGGTGCAGTACGCAGGTCAGCGCGTAGACATCGGAGCGGGCGTCGGCTGTGCCGGTCCGAAACCGTTCTGGGGCCATGTACGGCCATGTACCCAGTGTCATGCCGGTGCTGGTCAATCCGGTCTCCCCGGCAAGGCGGGCGATCCCGAAGTCGATCAGGTAGGCGAAGTCGTCTTCGCCGACAAGGACGTTGGAGGGTTTGACGTCACGGTGGACAAGGCCAATACCATGGGCGGCCTGCAACGCTGATGCGACCTGCTCGATGATGGCCACGGCCCGATCGGGTGCTAACGGACCGTCGGCGAGCAGGGTTTGGAGGTCGTGGCCGTCGACGAGGCGCATGGCTACGAACAGACGGTCGTTGATTTCGCCGAAGTCGTAGATCGGCACGACGTGCGGTTCGTTGAGGCTGGCCGCCGCCTTGGCTTCTCGCAGGAAGCGCTGCTGGAACCCCTCGTCACCAGCCAGATGCGCGGGCAACACCTTGACCGCCACGGTCCGCTCGGTGACGGTGTCGAAGCCCCGCCAGACCTCTCCCATGCCGCCACGGCCCAGCACCTCGACCAATCGATATCGCCCGAATGGCGTGCCCTCCATGCGGTTTCCTTTCTAGGTGGTGTGGCTCATCAGTAGGGTCTGCCGACGATTGGTTGCCGCGCTACCGTTGGTAGCGGTGCCTGTTGGGCCGGTGCGGACCGCCGATCGGCCTCAGATGAGGGCCTCCGCGCTAGGGGCCTACCTGGGGGGTGGTGCAGTCGACTTTCTCGCGTCGCGGATACCGGCAAGGCAGCCCCGCACGTAGTCGGCCGGGTCGATATTGGGATTGCCACCGAGCTTGACATCACGTCGGGTATCCGACATTTCCCTGCATAAATGTTCGGGACTTTCCCCGAACTCGTTGATATATTCCAAGAACTTTGGCTCCACTCCCTCGCGATAACCGATGTTGTAGGAGTCCGAGCGGTCCGAGAACCGTCTGGCTACTCCGTCTGGTCCGATGGTGAGGTCGGGGCAGATCTGAGCGTTCGCGGCGTTGAGTAGGTGAGTCGCGTCCGCTTGTGGGGTCTGTAAGTGGCTGGCGATATCCTTGACGACATAGTTGGACGACGTCCCGCCTCGGAGCATGTTGCAGGTGCCGCGTCCGATGCGTAGCAGGGTGGCGTCGTCGGCGGAGTAACCGGGGCGGACGAGGGTCAGATACGTAGCCTCGCCTCTGCTCAGCGGTGGTGGGGTCGGGCCGTCATAGGGCACGCAGTCGAGTGGATCTTGGCGTGCACCGCAGTAGCCGGGATCCATTGGACCCGGTTCTGCTGAGCAGATTCCGGCTCCGAGCAGGCCTGAGGTCAGGGCCGCGCAAATCGCGAGCCCAAGGCGAGTGGTTCTGGTCATCGCTACACCTATGTGTCGTGGTTGAGTTCGGTGTGATGCCGGTTCTGCGAGACACGTCGGATGCGTGTAATTGCTCGCGTCATGTCAGTTGGGCAGGTTGTCGGTGTTTTCGTACCAGCGGCCCATCTCGCTGCACAGCAGAGGCAGGCCCTCCGGAGACTGCGCGGTCCCCTGACTTCTGCTGCAGTACGTTCCCGGGTCTCGGACCCCGATTAGCGGCGGCACTGGTATCCAATGGCCCTGCGACGGCCTTTGGTAAACCGTAAAACAGACGTAGGTGTGGCCGTGAACATCGCGGCCGAACGGGAAATGTCGACGAGGTGCGCATGCCGCTTCGGCAGCCGCCACCTTCCTGAGGTTTGGTACGTCCGTTTCGGGTGGTAGCTGTGCCTGCTGCGTCGGGGCGGGCCGCCGATCCGCTTCGGTTGCAGGGAGTCTCGACTGATTCCGCTCGCGGATCACGGCGAGGTAGCTGTTCATGTACTGGGGGCATTCTCCGTATACGGCAGCGTCGATGACGCCTTTGGTAAACGAGCTCCGACCCCAGGAAGCTAGGTCGTGGAGCATCCCGTCGATGACGTCGCTGCGCACCCCATAGCGGTCGAAACTGGAACAGACGAATGCCCTCTGCTTCACGGGGTCGGTGATCGGCTTTGTTGGGTGGACGTACTTGTCGTTGGGGCCCGCCACCGACGTCGCGCACGAGACACTAAGTGCGACTCCGGCCGTTGCGGCAGCCAGCGCGATACCGATGAACAGCTTGTCGATAGAGGTCATTGTCCTGATTCCCGTCAGGTTCTCGGGGGTCGATGACTGTGGTGTGGCGCGCGAAACTCAGCGGCCGTCACCGTCGGGTCCGTCTACACCATCAACACCCGGCGGTGTGCCGTTCCCTCCAGCGCCGCCGCTACCGCCGCTACCGCCAACTCCGTCGCCGACACCGGTGCCGCCCGCACCGCCATTGCCGCCGTCGCCGCCTGCGGCGTGCTGACCGTCAAGGGTGAGCCCGCCGTTACCGCCCTGACCGCCGAGACCACCCTCACCGGCTGCGCCGTAGTGGCCAGCGATCTGGCCCTGGCCTGGTGTGCCACCCTGTCCGCCGACGCCGCCATCGCCGCCTCGGCCTCCGCTACCAGCTGGCCCTGTCGGATTAGTACCGCTCTCATTGGCACCGTTGCCGCCCCAGCCACCGGCACCGCCTGAGCCGCCCGCGCCGCCGTTGCCCGCCACGTGGCCATCTCCACCGCCGCCACCGGTACCGCCGACGCCGCCGACGCCGCCGTCTCCACCGTGGGGGCTAGCCCAATAGGTCCCCTGTAGTCCGTCATCGCCCTGTCTGCCGGTCCCGCCGACGCCACCATCACCGCCGTGGCCGCCGTTGCCACGAGTGATGCCGTCGACTTCCAGGCCGCCACGGCCACCGTTGCCGCCCGCGCCACCGTTACCGGGGCAAGACAAGCAAGTAAAAGGGCTGCCGGAGTTGCCGGACACACCGGTGCCGCCGGTGCCGCCGTTGCCGCCTCGACCGGCGACACCGTTGATCCCGTCAGCAGCGCGGACACCGCCGAGGCCCTTACCGCCCGCTCCTCCTGCACCGGCGTTACCTCCGTTGCCGCCGTCTTGACCCGCGTAGCCGTGGGGGTGCTGCTCAGGCCCACCGATCGTCGAAAAATCGCTGTAGAAACCGTCGGCACCGTCTGCACCCTGTCCGCCGACGCCTCCGTTTCCTCCGTTACCGCCTACTCCACCCGTTCCTTGATCGCCTGCTCGACCGTCGTTGGCCAGCAGCCCACCCCGGCCGCCGCCTCCGCCGAGACCGCCATTGCCACCGTTGCCGCCGCTACCTCCGTTGGTCCCGTCTCCGGCTACCGCACCTGTTTGAGAGAGCCCGGCTACGCCGTCGGCTCCGTCGCCGCCGCGACCACCCGTACCGCCGTCACCGCCGTGGCCGCCTGCGCCGAAGAGTTGTCCGCCAGCACCGCCGACGCCACCGGCACCACCGTCGCCGCCAGCGCTGCCCGAGCCGCCGTGAAGACCACTTAGCGGGCCATCGACGAGGGCGGCGCTTGCACCGGCCCCTCCGCTGCCACCCGTGCCGCCAGCACCGCCAGCACCGAACAGGAGCCCACCCGCACCGCCAGCGCCACCCGTGCCGCCATCGCCACCCAGACCGGCGTGAATACCAAGAACGCCGTCGCCGCCGTTACCGCCGTTACCGCCGTTGCCACCGTTGCCGAAGAAGTAGCCGCCGTTACCGCCTGCACCACCGGCTCCGCCGTTGCCGCCGAACTGACCGTCGCCGCCGTTGGTGCCGTTGCCTCCGTTGCCGAACAGGAATGCGGCGTTGCCACCAACACCGGCGGTTCCGTTGATCGGACCCGAATTTTCGGCCGCGAAGGTCGTGATCGATGTGTGAATGCTGCCTGCGTCCGCCGACCCGGCGTGTCCGCCGTCGCCGAAGAGCCACCCCGCGTTGCCGCCGCTGCCGCTGTAGCCGTATCCGTTGCCGCCGTCGCCGAACAGTAACCCGGCGTTCCCGCCATCGGGGTTGTCGGCGGTTCCGTGAGCGCCGTCTCCGATCAGATACTGCCCCGATGCGGAGTTGACGAAGTTGGCGAAGACTTGGCCGTCAGAGCTGTTGATCCAGGTGTCGATGGAGTCGTGCAGCGGGGTGTAGAAGTACTCGTTGAACACGACCGCTCCGAAGCCGGGGTCGTCCAAGTTCAGAAGCAGGGCATCCCAATTGTCCTGCAGGATCAGGGTGTCCCATGCCGCGCCGAGGGCGTCGGGGTCTGACCAGGTCGAGGACTCGAACAGCGAGGCCACCGTATCGATGATCACGTCACCAACGTCGGCCTGCGCGGTGGGCGCGGTCAGCGGCGTCATCCCAAAAGCCAAGAAAGCGCTGACCGCACTTCCAGCTCCCAGGACACGATGCTGCGCCCTGCTGTACCGACTCGACGAACGACGTTGTTCGACAGTACGGCGACCGCTCATGCACAGCTCCTTGCTGGGGGAGTCAAACCTAGAACCACTTGCCTGCCAGAAACGAGGTCGTGAAGTCGACGGAACTCCCGACCTAGTTCACAGTTTCATTAAAACTATCTGAAGTTTCTATAATTGACTAGTTGACCTGTTTTATGGAAGCAAGTCCACATGAGCAATCGTGAACGGGTCCGCTGACAATACAGGCCTGATACGCATGGGTGCAACATGCATGGGTGCGTTGCGCTCTGGCCGATTTCGCTTGAGCCGTATGTCGTTGGACACCGTGCTCGACGACCAACCCAACCCAGCCCTCAACGAGACCACCCGTGTTTTCGGGGAACGGGTCCGCGACCGCCGCACGGTACTTGGCCTGAGCCAAGAGTCCGCTGCCGTCCGCTGCGGTATTCACTGGACGCAGCTGGGAAAAGTCGAACGCGGCCAGCGCAGCCTGCGGCTAGAAACCATCGTCAAGATCGCCGCAGGACTCGACATCGATCCTGGCGAACTCGTCAGCCAACTCCCCATGCCACAACCTTGACCCTGTGGCCGCGAGACCTCACCACTCCACCGTCACCGGGCTGTAGTCTCCGCGCTTCTGGCGGCGACGCTGCTCATCCTGGACCCAGCGACGTGCGGCGGAGGCACGAGACTCGTGCCACTGCTTTGGCGGCTGTGGCTCACCGATCCAGCCCTTCTCGGCGGTCATCAGGTTCGGCTCCTGTCGCGGTTGTTCACCGGCCCGCGCTGCGGAGGTGCTCTTGCCATCACCTGTTGGTGCGGGCCGCTTCGTCATCCGAGCCACCCACAAGCGTGGCGTTGGCGTGCCGTCCAGTCGGAGCTTGGCGACGGCAACTCATGAAGCCCTTTCAGGGTACCGAGACGAGCCGACAAGGACCCGACGCGAACGGGAATTACCCGGCCGCCCTGAGACGGCCGTCCTCGACGCCCTGGGGTTTTGCGCGCCCTCCCGGCGGCTGGGTGATTCCCGCCAAGACGGAGTCCGTCAGGTACCACGGCCTTTCGACCCGGGTCGGGAGCAATCCGGCGAAGTCCTCCAGTCGGCCGATCTCCCGGCGCAGGTCATCGACCGTCGTGCCTCGCGTCACTCCGCCAGGCCATCCTGTAGTCGTCGCAAAGTTGGGCACCAGCAAGTAACACACAAACGACACAAAATTGTTGGTGCACTGAGTGTTCGACGCGCCGGGGCCGAACCCGCGCTAGCCCCCGCTCAGTCCGGCCAGCCACCCACTCGGGTCGTCAACCCACGCCGCCGGGATGCGGAGCTTGCGTCCGTCTCGGATCACCGGACACTGCTCGGTGCGAACCCACCGCCGGATGGTGTTGACGTCCTCGCCCAGACGCCGGGAGGCCTCGCCGGGTGTCAACCCTCGTTCGCTGGTGGCCTCGGTTCCGGTCATAGTTACCAGCGCACCGATCTGCCCCCACATTTCCCCCACATTTTGGGTCTAGCAGTGTCTATCTGAAGCTATCTCGATACACCTTAACCAGCAGGTCAACGCGGTTTATAGGATGGCTACCTGCATGGGAGTTAGGGTTCGAGTCCCTCCGCCCGCACAAAATCTCCAATCGATTTCGCCATGTCGCCAGCGCCTTGCCGGTGCGAGAATGGACGTCGTCGTCCTCGCGATTGGTGCAGCATCATGAACGGAAAAGCAGTCTTCGCCACCTTAAGCGCGGTACTGGCCGGTGTCATCGCAAACCCGCCGCCGACGGCATTCGCCGACGATCCCAGCGATGAGGATCAGGTGTTCTTCGCCGAGCTGGAACATGAGGGACTTCACCCCGACTACGCCAAGCAGATCTGCGGCAGCGCCAAGTGCGAGTCGCTGGGCGATCTGCTGGTGCAAGAAGGACATGCGGTCTGTTCGGCATTGAGCGGCGCGCCGCGGCTGGTGCCGATCTCGGTGATCGCACACCTGCAGGTGACACCCGCAGAAGCGCACGGCGTCATCACCGCGGCCCGGCACGCCTATTGCCCGCAATCGCCGGACCCGTACGCCAGGACTGCGTGAGCCTCACGGCTCGCCGGCAACAACAACCCGCGCCTGCGCCTCACCGAGGGCCCCGAAGTCGCGGGCGTTGCGGGCATTGACCACCACGCCCAACGCGGCCAGCGCCCAGATGACGTACTGCACGGCCCAGGCCAGCCGGAAGGCCGAGAACGAGAAGCCGCCCGCCATCGCGATCACGATCCCCATCGCCTGCATGATCACCAGCGTGGCGATGAAGCCGCCGGTGTTGACCATGCCCTGCGCGGTGCCCAGCGCGGCCGGCGGGTTGTAGGTGCGGGCAAAGTCGAATGCCAGGATAGACACCGGCTGGCCGGCCGATATCACCACGATCAGCAACGCCAGCAGCCAGTGCGGTGCGGGGGAGGGCAGTGCCAGCAGCACAGCCCAGGTGCAGGCGGTCAGCGCGATCATCGCCAGCACCAGACCCGTCCGGTGCTGGGGCCGGCGCGCGGACAACGTGCCGACCAACAGGCCGACAACGACGAAGGTCGCCACCGACAGTGTCAGGAACGCACCGGCCAGCGCGCGTGAAAGCCCCTGTGCGGTAGTCAGGTAGGGCACGCCCCACATCAGCGCGAAGACGTTCGCCGAGAACGGCGTGCCGAGGTGGGTGAAGAAGCCCAGCTTGGTGCCCGGCCGGGACCAGACCGTCTTCACCTCACCGAACGCCGCCCGAAACGTCCGCGGCTGCATGGCGATCGGCGCCCCGGGCGGAGCATCCCGGCACACCGCGAGGGTCAGCGCGACCGCCAGCACCCCCAGGGCCGCCGCCGACAGGTAAGCCGCAGTCCAGCCCTGGTGCAGCAGAATCGCCAGAAACGGTACCGCCGAGAGCAACTGGCCGAACTGGCCGCAGATCCCGGTGAGCTGGGTCAGCAGTGGGACGCGTTCCGGCGCAAACCAATTGGGCAGCAATCTGATGACCGAGATGAACACGAACGCGTCGCCCAACCCGACGACGCCGTACGCTCCGATCGCGATGGGCAGCGAATGGGTCAGTGACAGCGTCAATTGAGCCGCCGAGAGCACCGCGACGCCCGCCGCGATCATCGCCTTGGGGCCGAACCGGTCCAGCAGCACTCCGGCCGGAATCTGCATCGAGGCGTACACGATGAGTTGCAGGATCACGAACGACGACAGCGTGCTCGGGCCGGTGCTGAACCGGTCGGCGGCGTCTAGGCCCGACACCCCGAAGGTAGTGCGGTCCAGCACCGCGACCACATAGGACAGCAAGCCGGTGCCCCATACCGCCCAGGGACGCCATGAGCGATCCGTGATCTGCAGCTGTGTCACCCGGCCATCCTGCCCTGTGGTGGTGAGACGCCGGTGCTCGACGGGTGCTGCCGTATCGTTTGGCGCGTGTTGGTTTCGCGGCGCGACGTGCTCAAATTCGCTGCGACCGCTCCGGCCGTGATCGGTTTGGGCGCCGCGGCATCGGCAGTATCGGCCACGACGGCACGGGCGGAGCCGTTGGGCATCCTGCTGGACTATTCGGCCGGCGTCCTGACCGCCGCAGAGATCCGAGCGGCCGGTGCCGTCGGCGCCATCCGTTACGTCTCGGACCGCCGGCCTGGTGCCGACTGGATGCTCGGGAAGCCGATCCAGCCGGCCGAGGCGCACGATCTGCACCAGAACGGCCTGGCGATCGTCTCCTGCTATCAGTACGGGAAACAGGCGACCGCCGACTGGCTGGGCGGTCAGGAGGCCGGCGTCGAGCACGCCCAACGCGGCTCGCACCTGCATGCCACGGCGGGCGGCCCTGACGACGCCCCGATCTACGCCTCCATCGACGACGACCCGTCCTACGAGCAGTACCGGGCGCAGGTGGCCCCCTACCTTCGCGGCTGGGAATCGGTGATCGGGCAGCAACGTACCGCTGTGTACGCCAACTCCACGACCATCGAGTGGGCCGTGCAAGACGGCCTGGGTTCCTATTTCTGGCAGCACAACTGGGGGTCACCGGGCGGTATTGCGCACCACGCGGCCAACCTGCATCAGGTCGAGGTCGACAAACGCAAGGTCGGCAATGTCGGTGTCGACATCAATCAGATCCTGACGCCCCGGTTCGGTCAGTGGGCCTGACCCACGCCCGAGACGATGGGGCACCGACTGGGCGGCCCGGCGGCCGCTCGTCGGGTGGCGCGGATCACGGTGCCGGGTTGACACTGCGTCAGTGGCTGTCTACGACAGCCTGACCCGGCCGGATTCGAACATAACGATTAGATAACAATGCAGCCTTGATCAGGGCTGTTGTGGCTACTCGACCGTAACCCCGCGCATGCAGGACGTTTGTTCCCCGACGATCGAAGCGTGGTCCGAGCGCGTGATATCCGCAGGTGGGTTACCCGAGCGTAGAACTCATGAGTAACCAATTAGCTGCCGAAACGGCACAGGTTCTTATGACACTCTTACTGCTGTAGCGCGGCCGCGACGACGCGAGAGCCCGCTGCCCGATCGGGGCCAAGCCGGTCATGCCGGCAGGCACAACAAAGACGCGATGTTCCAGAGCAGGGAGATATCTAACGTGACGATCCACGAACATGACCGGGTGTCCGCCGACGGGTCCGGCCCGGGCCCGTTCGCCAACGCCTCGTCCGCCCTGGTGGATCGCCTCACGGCCGGCGAGCCGTACGCGGTGGCCTTCGGCGGTCAGGGCAGCGCCTGGCTGGAGTCCCTCGAGGAGTTGGTCTCCTCCGCCGGCATCGAGACCGAGTTGGCCACGCTGGCCGGCGAGGCGGACCTGCTGCTGGAGCCGGTCGCCAAGGAACTCGTCGTGGTCCGGCCGATCGGCTTCGAGCCGCTGCAGTGGGTGCGTGCGCTGGCCGCCGAGGACCCGATCCCGTCGGCCAAGCAGCTGACCTCGGCCGCGGTGTCGGTACCGGGCGTGTTGCTCACCCAGATCGCCGCGGTGCGGGCGCTGGAACGCCAGGGCCTGGACCTGGCGGCCGCCCCGCCGGTCGCCGCTGCCGGGCACTCGCAGGGCGTGCTGGCCGTCGAGTCGCTGAAAGCCGGCGGCACCGCCGACGTCCAGCTGCTCGCGATCGCCCAGTTGGTGGGGGCCGCCGGAACGCTGGTGGCCCGCCGTCGCGGCATCTCGATCCTCGGGGACCGCCCGCCCATGGTGTCGGTGAACAACGCCGACCCGGAACGCATCCAGGAACTGCTGGAAGAGTTCGCCACCGATGTGCGCACTGTGCTGCCGCCGGTGCTGTCCATCCGCAACGGCCGGCGTGCGGTCGTCATCACCGGCACCCCCGAACAGCTGTCACGGTTCGAGCTGTACTGCGAGCAGATCGCCGACAAGGAGGCCGCTGAGCGCAAGAACAAGCTACGCGGCGGCGCGGTCTTCGCGCCGGTCTTCGAACCGGTGCAGGTCGAGGTCGGATTCCACTCGCCGCGGCTGTCGGACGGCATCGAGGTCGTCGGTAAGTGGGCCGCCCAGATCGGCTTCGACGCCGACGGCGTCGCCCTGGCGCGCTCGATGGCCGAGTCGATCCTGGTGGACCAGGTCGACTGGGTGGACGAGATCACCGCGCTGCACGACGCGGGCGCCCGCTGGATCCTGGACCTGGGGCCCGGCGACATCCTGACCCGGCTGACCGCACCGGTGATCCGCGGCCTGGGCATCGGGATCGTGCCGGTGGCCACCCGCGGCGGGCAGCGCAACCTGTTCACCATCGGCGCCGTGCCGGAGGTGGCCCGGCCGTGGACGAGCTACGCCCCGTCGGTGGTGCAGCTGCCCGACGGCCGGATCAAGCTCGACACCAAGTTCACCCGGCTGACCGGCCGGTCGCCGATCCTGCTGGCCGGCATGACGCCGACCACCGTCGACGCCAAGATCGTCGCCGCGGCCGCCAACGCCGGGCATTGGTCGGAGCTGGCCGGCGGTGGGCAGGTCACCGAGGAGATCTTCAACGACCGGGTCGCCGAGCTGACTACGCTGCTCGAGCCGGGCCGCACCGTCCAGTTCAACTCGTTGTTCCTCGACCCGTACCTGTGGAAGCTGCAGGTCGGCGGAAAGCGATTGGTGCAGAAGGCCCGTCAGTCGGGCGCCCCGTTCGACGGATTGGTGATCAGCGCCGGCATCCCGGAACTCGAGGAAGCCGTCGAGCTGATCGGCGAGCTCAACGAGGCGGGCATCAGCCACGTGGTGTTCAAGCCCGGCACCGTCGAGCAGATCCGGTCGGTGATCCGCATCGCCGCCGAGGTGCCCACCACCCCGGTGATCGCCCACGTCGAGGGCGGCCGCGCCGGTGGTCACCACTCCTGGGAGGACCTCGACGACCTGCTGCTGGCGACCTACTCCGAGCTGCGTTCGCAGCCCAACATCACGCTCTGCGTCGGCGGTGGAATCGGCACCCCCGAGCGTGCCGCCGACTACCTGTCCGGGCGCTGGTCGCAGGACCATGGCTTCCCGCTGATGCCCGTCGACGGCATCCTGGTGGGCACTGCGGCGATGGCCACCAAGGAGGCCACCACCTCGCCGGCGGTCAAGCAGATGCTCGTCGACACCACCGGCACCGACCATTGGATCGGCGCAGGAAAAGCCCGGGGCGGCATGGCGTCTTCGCGCAGCCAGCTCGGCGCCGACATCCACGAGATCGACAACACCGCCTCGCGGTGCGGCCGGCTGCTCGACGAGGTCGCCGGTGACGGTGACGCGGTCGCGGCCCGCCGTGACGAGATCATCGCCGCGCTGGCCAACACCGCCAAGCCCTACTTCGGTGACGTCACCGAGATGACCTACGCGCAGTGGCTGCGCCGGTACGTGGAGCTGGCGATCGGTGACGGCGACTCGACCGCCGACACCGCCTCGCCGGACAGCCCCTGGCTGGCCGACACCTGGCGGGAACGGTTCGGCTCGATGCTGCAGCGCGCCGAAGCCCGGCTCAACGAGGTCGAATCCGGCCCGATCGAGACGCTGTTCACCGCCGGCGACACCGCGATCCTGGAGCGTCCGGCTGACGCCATCGCCGCACTGGTGGCCCGTTACCCCGACGCCGAGACCGTCGTGCTGCACCCCGCTGATGCGCCGTTCTTCACCCAGCTGTGCAAGACGCCGGGCAAGCCGGTCAACTTCGTGCCGGTGATCGACAAGGACGTGCGTCGCTGGTGGCGCAGTGACTCGCTGTGGCAGGCGCACGACGCCCGTTACACCGCCGACCAGGTCTGCATCATTCCGGGTATCACCGCCGTGGCCGGTATCACCCGGGTCGACGAGCCGGTCGGCGAGTTGCTCGACCGCTTTGAGCAGGCGGCAGTCGACCAGGTGCTGGCCACCGGGGTGGAGCCCACCCCGGTCACCGCGCGCCGTCAAGGCCGCACCGATGTGACCGGCCCGCTGGCCGTGCTGCTTGACGCTCCCGACGTGTTGTGGGCGGGTCGTACCGCCACCAACCCGGTGCACCGGATCGGTGCCTCCTCCGAGTGGCAGGTGCAGGAGAACCGCGCCGCCACCCACGCGACGACCGGCGCGCGTCTCGAGGTCGTGTCGGATCAGAATGTCGTGCTCAGCGTTCCGTTGTCCGGTGTCTGGATCACCATTCGCTTCACCGTGCCGCCATCGGTCGCTGACGGCGCCAGGGCTTTCTGGTGTTCGTGCTGGCCCTCGGTGTGGTGGTACGCGCCGTCGTGGACAACGGTCTGGGCGACCGGATGAGTGCGCTGCTGCCGGCGGGCGCTGGGCTCGCCGCGCTGCTCGGCGTGGCGGCGGTGGCCGCGATACTGGCCAACCTGGTAAACAACCTGCCCGCCACGCTGGTGTTGGCGCCACTGGTGGCACCCGCCGGCCCGGTGGCGGTGCTGGCGGTGCTGATCGGGGTCAACATCGGCCCCAACCTGACCTATGCCGGCTCATTGTCGAACCTGTTGTGGCGCCGGGTGCTGCGCCGCTATGGCGTCCGGGCCGGTATCGGCGAGTACACCCGGCTGGGGCTGTGCACGGTTCCGCCGACCCTGCTGGCCGCGGTGCTGGCGCTGTGGGCCGGTGCGCGGCTGCTGGGCGCCTAGCCGGTCGCAGGCGGCAGCGGCATACCGGACTCGGCCAGCACCTCACGTGCCCGACTCGGGTAGTCGGTGATGAACCCGTCGACCCCCGCGGCGATCTGCTCGCGCATCGCGTCGGCATCGTTGACGGTCCACGGAATGACCCTGAGCCCGGCGGCATGGGCGCGCTCGACGAAGGCCCGGTCGACGATCCGATGCTCCGGGGACACCACGTCGGCACCGACGGCCGCGGCGCCGGTGATCGGGTCCGGTCCCCGTTCCCACAGCGCGACAAGCGGAATGGCCGGCTCGGCGGCGCGCACCAGCGACAGGGTGCGCCAGTCGAAGCTCTGGATCTCGACGGCGTCGAGCTTGTCACCGGCCCGCACCGCCGCCAGTATCACCTCGACGATCTGTCGCTGGTTGCCGCCGTCGACCTTGGTCTCGATGTTGTAGCGCACGTCGGAGCGGTAGGAGTCGGCCAGGGCGAAGACCTCGGGCAGCGTCGCGATCACGTTGCCGCGCACCACTTCCGCATCAGGGAACTCCGGCAGCGGTTGACCGCAGTCCAGGGTGCGCAGTTGGGCCAAGGTGAGGTCGGCCACCCGCTTGCCCAGGTACGGGTAGTCGGGGTCTTTGGTGACGACCGGACCGGTATCGGCGCACTTGGCGGGCTCGATCACCCGATCGTGCCAGACCAGCGGCTGGGCATCCCGGGTCAGCACGATATCCAGTTCCAGTGTGGTGACCCCAGCTTCGATCGCCTTGGCGAACGCGCGCAGCGACTCCTCGGTGGTCTCGCCGCGCCCGCCGCGATGCGCCTGCAGATCGAAACTCGCCGGCTGCGCCGCGACCGGGGATCCGGCAAGCACCGCAGCCGCAGCCGCCATCGCGACAGCAGCCCGACGGATCACCGTCGCTGGCGGGCGATCTCGGCCAGCACCACCCCGGCGGCCACCGACGCGTTGAGCGACTCGGTGGGCCCGGCCATCGGAATCGACACGATCGCATCGCAGTTCTGCCGGACCAGCCGGGACAAGCCCTTACCCTCGGAGCCAACTACCAGCACCATCGGTCCCGTCCCGTCCAACTCGTCGACCACGGTGTCACCGCCGGCGTCCAGCCCGACCACCTGCAGGCCGCGGTCCGCCCACCCTTTGAGGGTTTGCGTCAAGTTTGGTGCGCGCCCGATCGGGATACGGGCCGCCGCACCGGCACTGGTGCGCCAGGCGACCGCCGTGACCGACGCGGACCGGCGCTGCGGGATGAGCACGCCGTGACCGCCGAATGCGGCCACCGACCGCACGATGGCGCCGAGGTTGCGCGGGTCGGAGATATTGTCCAACGCAACCAGCAGCGCGGGCGCGACATCCTGCCGTGCCGCGGCCAGCAGGTCGTCAGGGTGCGCGTAGTTGTACGGCGGCACCTGCAGCGCGATGCCCTGGTGCAGGCCGTTGGTGGTCATCTTGTCCAGGTCCGACCGGGGGACCTCCAGGATCGGCAACCCGGAATCGGCTGCCCTCGTTACTGATTCGGTCAAACGCTCGTCCGCCTCGGCCCCGAGTGCGACATACAGCGCGGTGGCCGGGATCCCGGCCCGCAGACATTCCAGCACCGGGTTGCGGCCCAGCACGGTTTCGCTCTCGTCGGTGCGCTTGGCGGTCCGATAGGCCCGCTGCTTGGCGGCGCGCTTGGCGGCTTTCGCGGCCGGGTGGTACTCGCGCAGGTGCGCCGGCGGCGTGGCGCCGCGGCCCTCGAGCCCGCGACGCCGCTGCCCGCCGGAACCGACGGTCGGACCCTTCTTGGTCCCGGGCTTGCGCACCGCACCCTTGCGTCTGGAGTTGCCGGCCATCTAGCCCGCCCCATCGAGCAGCAGCGACCACTGCGGGCCGTCCCCGGTGTCGGTGACGTCAATGCCGGCGTCTTTGAGCCTGCCGCGGATCTCGTCGGCCAACTGCCAATCCCGTTCGCTGCGAGCCGTTTCTCGGCGTTGCAGTTCGGCACGCACCAGCACGTCGACCGCCGCCAGTGCCGCCGAGGTCTCGTCGCGCGATTCCCACCGCTCGTCGAGCGGGTCGCAGCCCAGCACGTTCATCATCGCGCGGATGGCACCGGCGGATGCCAGCGCGCCGTCGTGATCGCCCGCGTCGAGGGCCCGATTGCCCTCCGCGCGGGCCCGGTGTACCTCGGCCAGCGCAATCGGCACCGACAGGTCGTCGTCGAGGGCGGCGGCGAACCGGGGCGTCCAGGTGCCGACGGCTACCGCACCGGCCCGGCTGCGCACCCGGTGCAGGAAGTCCTCGATGCCGACGTAGGCGTTGACGGCGTCCTGCAGGGCGGTCTCGGAGAACTCCAGCATCGAGCGGTAGTGCGCACTGCCCAGGTAGTAGCGCAGTTCGGCTGGCCGAACCCGTTGCAGCACAGCCGACATCGACAACACGTTGCCCAGCGACTTGCTCATTTTCTCGCCGCCCAGGGTGACCCAGCCGTTGTGCAGCCAGTAGTTGGCGAACCCGTCACCGGCGGCACGACTCTGAGCGATCTCGTTCTCGTGGTGCGGGAAGACGAGATCCATTCCGCCGCAGTGAATGTCGAACTCAGCACCGAGGTAGGTCCGAGCCATCGCCGAGCACTCCAGGTGCCAGCCGGGGCGGCCCCGGCCCCAGGGCGTCGGCCAGCTGGGTTCGCCGGGCTTGGCGCCTTTCCACAGCGTGAAATCACGCGGGTCGCGTTTACCGGTGGCCGCACCCTCGCCCTGGTGCACGTCGTCGATCTTGTGACCGGACAGCTGACCGTATTCGGGATAGCTGAGTACGTCGAAATACACGTCGCCGCCGCCGGTATAGGCGTGCCCCGACTCGATCAACCGCTCGATCAACTCGACCATCTGGGTGATGTGGCCGGTGGCACGCGGTTCGACCGACGGCGGCAGCACGCCCAGCGCGTCGTAGGCGGCGGTGAACTCCCGCTCGTGGGTGGCGGCCCACTCCCACCAGGGCCGGCCGGCCGCGGCGGCCTTGGTGAGGATCTTGTCGTCGATGTCGGTCACGTTGCGAACGAAGGCGACGTCGTAGCCCCGGGCGGTCAGCCACCGGCGCAGCACATCGAACGCCACCCCGCTGCGGACGTGGCCGATGTGTGGCGGCGCCTGAACGGTCGCGCCGCACAGGTAGATCGACACCTGACCGGGCCGCAGCGGGACAAAGTCACGCACGGCGCCGGTTGCCGTGTCGTGTAGTCGCAGGCTGGGGCGATCGGTCACGACGGGCCAGCTTACCGGGCCGGTGGTGGGCGACCGGCGCGACCGCCTCTACCAGGTATTTCCCAGGAATCGACACTCATGACCGCATCGGTGGACAGGTGGTGACGGGTGGCATATATTGCGGCAGTGAGTAAACGTCTGGTGGCAGTCTCCGGTGCGCTCCTGGCTGCGGCCACAATCGCAGGTACAGGGTTGGCTTACGCCGATGAGCCCACCCCGCAGCCCGACCCTGCCCAGCTGGCCGCGGAAGCCCAGCAGGCGCAGCACGAGCAACTGCAGCAGCAGCAGGCCGATCAGGTCGAGCAGGCCGGTCAGACCGCCACCACCGCCGGCGCCACCACGACCAGCTCGATGGCCACCTCCATCGGCAGCTCGATGGCGATGATGGGCCCGATGATGGCGATGTACGCCCCCATGATGCTCGCGCCGATGCTGATGTCGGGTGTGACCGCTCTCGCCGGCGGAGCCCCGTCCACCGGTGCGGAGGCCGCTGCGGCCGCGGCTACCGATTTCGCCGGTTCGGCGGCGGCCACCGACGCCTGGGGCCTGGCGGCTCCGATCGCCAGTGACCTGGCGAATCTCGACCTGACCCTCGACCCTGACGTGCTGACGGGTGCGCTCACCGAC
>NZ_QMEX01000289.1 GCF_003284925.1 Mycolicibacter senuensis | reverse complement strand
AAACCGAAGTACCCGGCGTCGCCGCCGGCCAGGCCGTTGCCGTCGGTGTCGACGCCACCCACGGCGCCGTCGCCGAACAGGAAACCGCCGTCATTCAAGTTGCCCAGGCCCAGCCAGCCCAGCATCGAGTCGTTGGTGCCATCCCAGTCGGCATCGCCGTTGCCGATCAGGCTGCGGCCGAACAGGTCGATCCAGGGGTCGTTGATCTGGGCGATCAGCGCAGTGTTGTCCGTATCCGCCAGCCAGCCCTCGAGGTCGGCATGCAGGTTGGTGAAGACGTCCATCGCATCGTCGCCGTTGAAAAAGCTGATGTCGCCGGCCGCGGTCCCGAACAGGTCGGTGTTGAGGATGTCGAACAGGTCGTCGAGGTCGGCGTGTGCGGCCGGCGCGGCGACCACCGGGGTCATGCCGAACGCCAGGAAAGCCGCCGCGGCACTGGTTGCGCCGAACACCCGGCGGGATTTCTGGGTACGCGAGCGACGAGGCGTGCGAGCTGACATGGTGGGTCCCCCTCAGATAATGACGCGGTTGAAGATTTCGGGATCAGGGCTGGTCGGCCCTGTTGGTGCCGTTAGCGCTCGTGGAACGGATTTGCGCACGACGCGACACGCTGCCCCCCAACTAAGACGGCATGAACCGTCGCTAACTTCGCGCTTACGTTAATGGCTGTTTCGGCTCAGTCAACACCGCTGGAAATAAAGGTACTTTCGTCCGGCAAATTCGCGGCTTCCGGACTTGAGTTTCCTGAGCCGGAGTCTCCGCGACTTTGATGCACTAAATACCGGCCATTAGCTGGCCGGTTTCGGTAGATGGCGCGGGAGGGGTCCGGGGCCCGCCAGATCCTGGGGTAGTCGGATACCCGAACAGCAGGGTAAAAATTATCAGGGTTTACTTATGTCAACAGGCATGTCCACGGACCGGTCAGCGGCACAGAGGCGCCCATGTCGGGGCTGGACGCTGCTCGTTCCCCGGCATTGAAAACACCTCGGCCCGGTCGTGAGACCGGGCCGAGGCGTTGGGAGAGTGGATTCGCTAGGGGGCGTTCGTACCGGGGGTGCCGGCCTGGCCGGGCGTTCCGTCGGCCCCGCCGTTTTCCCCGGGGCCGCCGTCGGTGCCGGCGATATCCGGGCCGGCCTGGTTCACACTGCCGCCGCCGTTACCGCCGTTACCGCCCTTGCCGCCGTCACCGGTGCCGCCGCTGCCGGGTGCGCTGCCGTCACCGCCAGTACCACCGTGCCCGCCGGAAGCGTGGACGTCGTCGAACTGGCCGGTGGTGCCGTTGCTGGTGCCGGCCCAGATCTTTCCGTCACCGCCCTTGCCGCCGTCACCGCCGGTTGCGCCATCGGCGCCGTTGGCGCCGCCATTGCCACCGTTGCCGCCGGTCGTGCTGCTGCCGTCGAGGCTGGCACCGTGGGCTCCCGCGTACTCGTCGTCAACTCGGGTCCAGGCCCAGCCGCCGTTGCCGCCGTCGCCGCCGTTGCCGGCGCCGCCGTTGCCGGCGTGCGCGGTGCTGTCGGTGACCGCACCGTA
>NZ_QMEX01000288.1 GCF_003284925.1 Mycolicibacter senuensis | reverse complement strand
GGGTACGGGTGCCCCGTCCGGTCAAGCGGGCGGTCCGGCTGGTGCCGGGCGTGTACTGGTGATCGTGCGGTCGTGATGCTGCCGGTCTTCGCCGACGTCGACACCGGCGTCGATGACGCCGTTGCGCTGGTCTACCTGCTGGCCGACCCGCAGGCCCGGCTGGTGGGTCTGGCAGCAACCGGCGGAAACGTTGCGGTGCAACAGGTCTGCCGCAACAACCTGGCTCTGCTGGAGTTGTGCGGGGCGAGCGGCATTCCGGTGTCGCGGGGCGCCGAGGCTCCGCTGAGCGGGCCGGTCCGCACCGCGGAGGCCATTCACGGGCCGCAGGGACTGGGGTATGCCGAGCTGCCGCCGGGCAGCGGCCGGCTCACCGGATACGACGCCGCGGCGGCGTGGGCCGTCGCCGCGCGGGAACACCCCGGGCAGCTGATCGGGCTGGTGACCGGCCCGCTGACCAACCTGGCGCTGGCGCTGCGGGCCGAGCCCGCACTGCCCACACTGCTGAGCCGGCTGGTGATCATGGGCGGCGTGTTCTCCGGCGAGCGGGCCGGCCGGGCCGAGTTCAACATCGGGTTCGATCCCGAGGCGGCCGCCGAGGTGTTCTCGGCGTGGGCGGCCGTTGCGCCGCAACGGCTTCCGCTGGTATGCGGGCTGGATCTGACCCAGCGCATCGCGATCACCCCGGCGATCCTGGCATTGTTGCCGGCGCCGTCGGACAGCCCGGTGGTCCGGTTGCTCCACGACGCACTGCGGTTCTACTTCGAGGCGCACGACGCCCGGGGGCACGGGTACCTGGCGTATCTGCACGATCCGCTGGCCGCGGCGGTCGCGCTGGAACCCGGCCTGGTGACCACCCGGCCGGCCGCGATACGGGTTGTGCTCACACCCGGGGCGGAGCGCGGGCGCACGGTTCCCGACTGGAACGCCGGGCAGCCCAACGCGCTGATCGGCGTGGGCGTCGACCCGGCGGCGTTCTTCGATCGGCTCGTGCAGCGAATCGGCGCGTTGGCCCGCCGGCTGGGCTGAGTGCCTCCCCGCCCCACCCCATCCCCACCCCGTCCCGCCGAACGTGTAACCACTGCGATTTGAGGCGCAGTTTTTCGCAGTGGTCACACGTTGGGCGAAGAAGGGTGGGACGGCCGAGTCGGCGCGTTGGCCCGCCGGCTGGGTGCCTCGTCACTCATAGCTGCCCTCCAGGTACCACCGCCGCAGCCGGTAGCACAGCAGCAGCGCCTGACCGGGTGCGCCGGCCGGGCCGTCCAACAGCGCCTGGACCCGGGCGGTGCGTCCCGATCCCGGGCCCTCCCGCTGCGGGTCCCACCACCGCTCGTCGACCGGCCAGGGCCCGGCCCACCAGCGCAGCCGCTCATCACGCCCCCGGGCCACCAGCCACACCGGATCGGCCGAGAACAATCCGCGGCCGGTCACCCGGATCGGGTTTCGTTCGGCGTCAAGCAGTTCCACCGGATCGTCGAGCAGCACCGCCGGCGAGGGCTCGGGGAGCCGGCCGGGCCACGGCTGGCGCGGATCGGCCAGCGGCACCGGCTCGTCCCCCAGCGGGGTCAAGGTGATGCGCTCGGCGGGGCCGCGGCCACC
>NZ_QMEX01000287.1 GCF_003284925.1 Mycolicibacter senuensis | reverse complement strand
GCTGCCACCAGGGCCGCAGCGGCAAGCCCCCGTCCTCGCCTCGCTCACCGACCTTGGTGGCCAACACGTGGTGCAGCTGAAACAGGTTGCGCTCGAAGCCCAGCACCGACGCCGCCATGTACAGGCCCCACACCTTGGCGCGGCCCAAGCCGACCTCGGCGACCGCCTCGTCCCAGTGGTCGACCAGGTTCTGGCTCCAGCCGCGCAACGTTTTGGCGTAGTGATGCCGGAAGTCCTCCTCGTGCACCACCTCGAAACCGGCCTGCTGGATCTCGGTGATCACTCGCCCCGCGCCGGTGATCTCCCCGTCGGGAAAGACATACCGGTCGGTGAACGCGTCACCCTTGAACGTCGAGTTGTCCGGCAAGGTGATGCAGTGGTTGAGCAGCAGGCCACCGGTGCGCAGTTTCGACTTGAGGAAGCCGAAGTAGGACGGGTAGTTCTTCACCCCGATGTGCTCGGTGAGCCCGATCGAGGAGACCGCGTCGAACCCGGTGTCGGGCACGTCGCGGTAGTCGCAGTGCCGGACTTCGGCCAGGTCGCAGAGCCCCTCGTCGGCGATCGCCCGCTGCGCCCAGTCAACCTGCTCGGCCGACAATGTGGCGCCGATTGCGCGCACCCCGCGACGGGCCGCGTAGCGCACCATCCCACCCCAGCCGCAGCCGACGTCGAGCAGCCGGTCGCCGGGTTGCAACCGCAGCTTGTCGAAGATCAGCCGGTACTTGTTCTCCTGGGCTTCCTCCAGTGTGGCGTCGGCGTTCGGGTAGATCGCGCAGGTGTAGGTCATCGACGGGCCCAGCACCCACTCGTAGAAGGTGTTGGACACGTCGTAGTGGTGGTGGATGGCGTCGGCGTCACGGGCCTTGGAGTGCCGCAGTCCCGCCGCGGTACGGCGCCACTTGGCCGGCGCTTCCTCCGGCGGCGGCGCGATCGGCTTGAAGTGCCGAAAGCCGATCGACCGGATGATGTTCAGCAGCGCCTGCGGTGAGGGCTGCCGGAACTCCAGATCCGCCAGCGCGTTGAGGACCTCGTAAGGATTTCCCGGGTGCACGCCGCGCAGTTCCAGGTCACCCGCGATGTAGGACCGGGCGATCCCCAGTTGTCCCAGCGAGGTGGCCAGGTAGGTGGTGGCGCGCGGATTGAGCAGATCCACGCCCAGCGGGGCGTCATCGGGACCGACGCTGCTGCCGTCGTAAGCGGTGATCTTGATCGGCGGCTGCCCCCCGCCGGCCAGCAGCACCAGGATCTCGGCCAGGCCCAGCCGGCCTTTGGTAGCGCGAGCATGCTCCGTGGTCGATGTGGTCATCGTTTTCGATCTGGTCATCGTTTTCGATCTGGTCATAGTTGCACCCGTCCAGCCGTCGTATCCCCCCGTTTACGGGCGGCGTTTCCGTCCATACCCACATCACGGACCCTTAACTCACGGACCCTTAACCAGGGAAACGGTGCTGGGTCTGCAACGGTTCAGCACGCTGCGGTCACGGCCACCAAATCCTGGGCGAACGTCGCCAAGTCCGCCTCGGTGGTGTCGACGTGCGGTGAGATCCGCAGCACCGGCGCGGTCAGTTCCAGCGGTGCGCGTTCGACGCCGGCCGCCGTG
>NZ_QMEX01000286.1 GCF_003284925.1 Mycolicibacter senuensis | reverse complement strand
CGAGCGCACCGAGTCCGGCGGCGGCCGCAAAGATGCCGGGCGCCGCTGCCATCATGATCGGGATCGCCATCTGCACCGCGATCTGTCCCATCGGCCACAACAGCATCAGGGTGTGGAAGACGGTCCATCCCAGGGAGCTGGCCAGAATCGGGGACATCCCCGGGATCTGCAATAGCATCTGGCCGACCGCGCTGGCGAACGGAAACGCCTCGATCGGATATCCGTCGACACCCAACAGCGACCACAGCCACTTCGCGACCGGGTCCGAAAAGCCCATGTTGATCTCTCTGAGCAAGTCGGCGATCTGTTGCTCCCAGCTCACACCGGCGACGGCTTGACCTGCCGAATCCACGACCGCCGGTGCGGGAGTGGCCACCGGGACCGACGCCAGTGCCGACCCGGCGACACCCTGGTAGACGGTCATCATCTCCGCCGCCTGAATCCACATCCGGACATAGTCGGCTTCGTTCAGCGCGATCGGAATGGTATTGACCCCGAAGAAGTTGGTCGCGACCAGCGTCGCGTGCACGGCGTGGTTGGCGGCCAGTTCGGCCAGCGTCGGCATCCCCGCCAGCGCGGCGGTGTAGGCGGTCGCCGCCGTCTGGTGCAAGGCGGCGGCCGCAGCGCTCTTTGCGGCGCTGTCGGTCAGCCAGCTCAGGTAGGGCACGTGCGCGGTCGCGTACTGCTGGGCGCTGGGCCCCTGCCAGGCGCCGGACTGCACGCCGGCGAGCACCGCGTCGAGTTCGGCGGCCACCTCGGCGTACTCGGCACTCATCAGCGACCAGGCCGACGCTGCTTCCAGCAGCGGACCGGGCCCGGGTCCGGCGCTCAACAGCGCCGAGTGCACCTCTGGTGGCGACGCCAGCCAGACCGGTGCGGTCATGAAGACACCTCCCCTTTCCCGATTCCCCGGCGATACCGGTCTTGTTCTTCTCCACCAATGGTCGTCTCATCGACCGGCTTGGTTCCCGACCGGGTGAATCTTTTGGCCCCTTTGTTTCCCGGCGCAGAATGCGCGACTATGGCGGCATGCGGTGCGAGGTGGTGCGTGAAACCCTGTCGGCGCTGCTCGACGGTGAGCAGCAGGAGTTGAACGCGCAGCAGGTCGACGCGCATCTGGCGTCATGCCGCAGCTGCCGGCGCTGGTTGGTGGGTGCGGCCGCGCAGGCCCGCCGGTTGACCACGATCGAAACCGGCGCCGACGCGGCCGCCGGCCCTGACTTAGCCGCGCAGATCCTGGCGGCTGCCGGCGTGACTTCGGTCACCGGCCAGCTGGTGTCCGGTGGCTGGCGGCGATGGGGTTACCGCCGGCTGGCGCTGATCGCGGTCGGGGTGCTCCAAGTCGCCATGGCGATGGCGCAGATCGCCGGGGTGGACTTCGGGATGGTGTCGGCGCACGGTCACGGGGCCGCCACCGGGGCGCATTTGCTGCACGAGTCGACCGCGTGGTTGTTGGCGCTGGGCGGGGCGATGATCGCCGCGGGCGTCTGGCCCGGTGTGGCGGCCGGCGTCGCCGCGATCGCCGGGGTATTCGCCCTGGCATTGAGCGGATATGTGGCCATCGACGCCTACCACGGTCAAGTGACCGCGGCGCGGGTCGCCAGCCATCTACCGGTCCTGGTCGGCC
>NZ_QMEX01000285.1 GCF_003284925.1 Mycolicibacter senuensis | reverse complement strand
GATTGTATGAGGGGGTGTGTTGTCGGTGGGTGTTTGTAGTGTGGGTGGTGTCGGGCGAGGGGTTGTGTTGTGCGGCAGGTGTTCTCCGGTTTGTAGCTGGGGTGTGAGTCCGGGAAGGGGCTGTTTGGAGATGTTGGTGTTTGTCGATGATGAGGGCGATGTGGTGTTCGTGGAGCAGTTGTCGCTTGAGGAGGCGCGTGCGGTGTTGGCGCGGTTGGTGGCGCAGATCGCCGCGGTGGCTGAGCGTATTGAGTGTTTGGAGGATGAGGAGGCGCGGGAGCGGGTGGTGGAGGCGGGTGTGGAGCACGCGCGGGAGTTGTTCGAGGATGTGGCGCAGGAGTTGTTGGGTGGTGTTGCGTGAGTGCGGTGGGAGGGCCGGGGACTTCGGTTCCCGGCCTGGGTGGTGCTGCTGGTGTCGGGTTGGTGCCGTTGCGGGTGGTTCGTGATGCAGCGAGGTTTGAGGCGTGGTGGTTGTCCTGGGGGGCCGATGTTGAGCTGCTTGGCGAGTTGGTCGCCATGATCGGCGATGTGTGCGAGGCGGAGTGTGGTCTGTCGGCGTTGCTCTCGGAGGTGTTTGAGGATGCCGGCCCGGTGCCGGTGTGGCTGCGGGTGGAGGGTTTGCGGGCGGGGGTGGTGCCGGGGTGGTTGAGCGTGAGTGTGGAGGCCGCCTACGGCGGTGATGGCACACGTGATGGGGCGGAGGTGCTGCTGTGCTTGACCCCGCAGCGTGTTGGCCCGCGGCCCGCTGATTGGGAAGACCCAGCGGCTGCGGCGCTGCCGGGGCTGTTGGTGTCGGCGTATGTCAGTAAGCCGCATCGGGTGTTCGCGCCGGCCCCTGGGGCGCCCCTGTTGGAGGCGGTGGCCGAGGTGATCGATACGGCCCTGTTGTTGGTGAACGCTGAGCTGGTGGAGCGGGATCGGTTCAGTGTGTTGGTTCGGCGGCCGGCGTAGCCGGCGGCCTAAGCGGGTGCGAGGGTGGGTCGGCTCTGTCGGGGTCGGCCCATCCGGCTTTCTGGGCGCCCGGGGCCGGGGGCCGCGCGGTGTTGCCGGCGGAGCCGGTGGTCTGTTCGGCGGGTGCGGCGGGTGGGGTCGCCGCATGAATTGTATGAGGGGGTGTGGTGGGGGTGGGCTGTGTCGCCGGGGTGGTGTCGAGATTGTGTGAGCGGGCTCGTGGGTGATCCCCTGCGGGCCGGTGGGGGTTTGCGCCGCTGAGGCCTGGTGCGTGGCTGTGTGGGGGCGTGAGCCCTGTGCGCGGGGGTGTCTGGCGGTGAGGCGGCTGGCGGCCGCCGGGTTGTCGGCGGTGGTGGCCGACCGCGGGGTGCGGTGTGCTCGAGGGGCGCCGGTGTCAGCCGGCGGCCGGCGCCGCGATGACGCATTGAGGTGAGCATAAATAGTATGAGGGGGTAAGAACGTAATCTATTGGTACACAACGGCAATGCCGAAAGGCATTGGCAGGCCACAAGATACGTGTAGAATAGGAAACATGAAGGCGCGCAATGCAATACGGTCGGCGGCAACGCCGACGACGGACGGAAAACGAAACACCAAGCAACACAACACAATACAGAACACCACCACCAGAAGCGGCGAAGCCGCGACCAGCACCCAGCCAACAACGAAACCGCAACGCGCACAACACAATCTAGCCACCCGCCCGATAGCC
>NZ_QMEX01000284.1 GCF_003284925.1 Mycolicibacter senuensis | reverse complement strand
TCGGAGTCCTGGCCGGCGTCGGAGTCCTGGCCGGCGTCGGTGTCCTGGCCGAGTCCGGTGTTCTCGACGTCCTCGGTTTCTTCGATGTCCCGGGCGGCACCGTCGCCCACCGGGTCTTCCGGTGTCACGTGGGGTTCGTCGGGTGGCGTACTCACAGCACGCCCGGGCGGCCGGGAAGGGTCCGGTCGGTCCGCGCCCGCAGCGCGGTCACGATCTCCGGGCCCAGCACGGTCACATCGCCGGCGCCCATGGTGACGATCACGTCACCGGGCCCGGCCGCCGCGGCGACCGCCTGCGGCACCGCGGCGAAGTCCGGCAGGTAGTGCACCGGAACGCTCACATGCTCGGCGACACTGGCCCCGCTCACGCCCGGCAATGGCTGCTCACGCGCACCGTAGACGTCAAGCACGAACACCTCATCGGCACCGTTCAATGAACGGCCGAACTCCGCGGCGAAAGCCTTTGTGCGCGAGTACAAATGCGGCTGAAACACCACCAAACTGCGACCGCTGCCACGCTCGGCGAGCAGTGCGCGGACCGCGGTCAGCGTCGCGGCAATCTCAGTGGGATGGTGTGCGTAGTCGTCGAAGACCCGCACCGACCCCGACGAGCCCGCCGAGCCCACCAATTCGAACCTGCGCCGTACCCCGTCGAAGCCTGCCAGCCCGTCGAGCACGGCATGCAGCGGCGCGCCGACCTCGACCGCAGCCAGCAACGCACCCAGCGCGTTGAGCGCCATGTGCCGACCCGGCACCGCCAGGCGCATCGCCTCCCGGTACGCGGATCCGGCCAGCGCGATCTCGGCGACCGCGCCGGTACCCTGCTGTTCCCAGCTCAACAGCGAACCGGCCAGCTCCTGCTGTCCGGGCCGGTCAGTGCCGTAGCGCAGAACCCGGATGCCCTGTGCCGCAGTGCGATCGGCCAGCTCGGCGGCGCCGGGGTCATCGACGCACACCACCGCCGCGCCGCCCGGCGTGATGCGCTCCATGAACGAGTCGAAGACCCGGGTGTAGGCCTCGGCACTGCCGAAGAAGTCCAGGTGGTCGGCTTCGACGTTGGTCACCACCGCGACGTTCGGGGTGTACTCCAGCAGCGAGCCGTCGCTCTCGTCGGCCTCGGCGACGAAGAACGGTCCGCTGCCGTGATGGGCGTTGGTGCCGGCCTCGGCACCGGCCGAACCCAATTCGCCACCGACCGCGAACGACGGATCCAGCCCGCAGTGCTGCAGCGCGACCACCAGCATCGACGTGGTGGTGGTCTTGCCGTGCGTCCCGGTGACCATCAAGGTGGTGCGCCCGGCCATCAGCATGGCGAGCACCGCCGGCCGCAACACCACCGGAATGCCGCGGCGGCGGGCCTCGACGAGTTCGGGGTTGGTCTTGGGGATCGCCGCGTGGGTGGTCACCACCGTTGTGACACCGCCCGGCAACAGATCCAGCGCCGAGGCGTCGTGGCCGATCCGCACCTGCGCGCCCCGGGCCCGCAGCGCGTGGATCCCGCGCGACTCCTTGGCGTCGGATCCCGACACCAGGCCACCGCGGTCCAGCAGGATGCGGGCGATACCGGACATGCCCGCTCCCCCGATGCCGACCATGTGCACCCGGCTCAGCTCCGGCGGCAGCTGATCAGTGCTCATTTACGGCTCCGAGACCGCCGGCCGGCCACTGCAATGTCCAACGCCG
>NZ_QMEX01000283.1 GCF_003284925.1 Mycolicibacter senuensis | reverse complement strand
GGCCTACGACACGTTCAACGCGGCACGGCGGCTTGCCGCGGCCATGCTGGACCAGCCGGCCCCGGCGACGCTGTTCCTGTTGACCCGCAACGCCCAACCTGTCGGCGAGGGCGACCGCGCCAACCCCGCGCATGCCGTGCTGTGGGGGCTGGGCCGCAGCCTGGCCCTGGAACATCCCGAGATCTGGGGCCGGGTCATCGACGTCGACGAGTCGGTTCCGGCGTCGCTGGTCGCCGGGTACCTGCTCGCCGAAGCCGATGCCGAGGACACCGAGGACCAGATCGTCTACCGGGCCGGTGTCCGCCGGGTTCCGAGGCTGCGCAAGGCCCGGCCCACCGGTGCCGCCGCACCGGTCGAATTCGACCCGGACAGCTGCCATCTGGTGATCGGCGCCACCGGCAACATCGGACCGCAGCTGGTTCGACAGCTGGCGGCCAGCGGAGCCAAGACCATCGTCGCGGTGTCGCGCAACCCGGGGACACGACTCGACGAGCTGGCGGCCGAACTGGCGGGAACGACACTGGTGACGGTGGCCGCCGATGCGGCCGACGAGACCGCGATGAGCGCGTTGTTCGACCGGTTCGGCGCCGACCTGCCGCCGCTAGCGGGCATCCACGTGGCCGCCTTCGCGGGCGGGCCGGTGACACTGCGCGACATGACCGACGACGACGTCACCGCCATGTTCCGGCCGAAGCTCGACGTGGTCGCGGTGCTGCACAAGCTGTCGCTGCGGCACCCGGTGCGCCACTTCGTGCTGTTCTCGTCGATCTCCGGAATCACCGGATCGCGCTGGCTGGCGCACTACACCGCGACCACCACCTTCCTGGACACCTTCGCCTACGCTCGTCGTGCGGCCGGGCTGCCAGCCACCGCGATCAACTGGGGGCTGTGGAAGTCGCTGAGCGACACCCAATCCGACATCGAACGCCAGGTGACCGTGGAGTCCGGGCTGGAGCCGATGAGCGACGACGTGGCCATCGGGGCGTTGCCGCTGGTGATCGGCGCGAACAGCGCGGTGCGGCACACCGTGGTGGCGGCGGACTGGCCACGGCTGGCCACCGCCTACCGCACCCGCGCGGCACTGCACATCGTCGACGACCTGCTGACCGTTGCCGAACCCGCCGACGGATCCGCGCCGGTCACCACCGAGTTCCGCCGCGCGCTGGCCGAAGCCGAACCCGAGCAGCGCTTGGGGTTGCTGCACGACCACGTCACCATGCAGGTCGTCGCCGCTATGGGCCTGGCCTCGCGCCACGTGCTGGACCCCACGGCCGGATTCTTCGCCTCCGGCATGGATTCGCTGATGAGCGTGACGCTGCAGCGATCACTGTCGGACAGCCTCGGCGAAATTCTGCCGGCCGCAGTCGTATTCGACTATCCGACCATCGACGCGCTGACCGGATACCTGGCCACGATCCTGCCGGAGGTGGCCGAGGCCGCCGAACAGGACAGCGCCGACGCCTATGACGACATGAGCGATGACGAGCTGCTCGCGCAGCTTTCGGAGAGGTTGAGTTGAGCGAGATAGGTTCCGCGTCGGCCGGGAGGGCCGAATCGGCTGGGGGGCCGGATCGTCGTTCGATTGTCGCTGAGGCGCTGCGCAAGATTGATGATTTGACGGCGCGGTTGGCGGTGGCGGAGGCCGGTGATACCGAGCCGATCGCGGTGGTGGGTTTGGGTTGTCGGTTGCCGGGT
>NZ_QMEX01000282.1 GCF_003284925.1 Mycolicibacter senuensis | reverse complement strand
GGCCACCTCCGCGGCGGTCACCGGGTCGGGGTCGTGGGCGATCCACTCGTCAGGCCTCACAGCGTCGATTGTGGTCGATCCGCGGCAAAACCCCGCAAACGGACAGCTGTCAACCACTTGATACGCTTCTCCACTTTGTACCCTAAATCCGAGGACGGAGCGCCTTTGAACCGCTCGACAGCGCTGCCGGTGGACCGTTCGACAGCGCCGTCGGTGGACCGCTCAACCCTGTTGCCGGTCGCAGTCGTGGTGGCGGTCGCCGCGGCTGTGCACGGCGCGGTTGCGATGCGATACGGCTGGCATCCCGACGAGTTCTATTACGTGGTCGGCGGCCGGCACCCGGCGTGGGGGTACGTCGACCACCCGCCGCTGGTACCGCTGCTGGCGCGGGTGGCCGCGCTCGGCGGCCTGGCGGGCCTGCGACTGCTGGCCATCGCGATACACCTCGGCTGCATCGTGCTGGCGGCGCTGCTCGCCGCGGAGTTCGGCGGGCGGCGTACCGCGCAGGCGATCACGGCGGCGGCCGTCGCCGCCAGTCCGCTGTTCATGGGCGCCGCGATGTTCTTCGGGACCACCGTGGTCGACCAACTGATCTGGATTGCGGTGCTGCTGCTGGTGACCCGCGCGCTGCGGGTCGGCACAGTGCCGGCCTGGCTGGCGGCCGGCCTGGTCGCCGGCATCGGACTGGAGGCCAAACAGACCGTTGCGCTGCTGCTGGCCGGCATTGCGGTGGGCCTGGCGCTGTTCCGGCGGGAAGCGCTGCGCACACCGGGGCCGTGGCTGGCCGGCGCCGTGGCCGCTGCGCTGGCCGCCCCGAACCTGATCTGGAACGCGCAACACGGCTGGCCGAGCCTGCAGTTCGCCCAGGCGATGTCGGTTCGGATGGGCGGGCCGCTGGGATCGCTGACCCAGGTGCCGCTGCTGCTGCTGTTGTACGCCGGCCCGCTGCTGGTGCTGCTGTGGCTGGTCGGCGGCGGCTGGCTGGCGTCCCCGGCCGGCCGGGAGTACCGCTGGATTCTGGCGGTGCCGGTGGTGGCGGTGTTGCTCTGCGTCATCAGCGGCGGCCGTGCCTACTACGCGGGCCCCGCGCTGGTCGCGCTGTTCGCCGCCGGCGCGGTCCGCGTCGAGGCCGGGAACCCGGACCGGCCGCCGCGCGGCTGGGCGGTGGCGCTGCTGGGGCTGTTCGCGGCGTCGGCGATGTTCTGCTTGCCGGTGTTGCCGCCGGCGGCCGCCATGACGATGCGGAAGGTCAACCCGATTCCGTTGGAGACCTACGGCTGGCCGCAGTTCGTCACCCAGGTGGCGGCCGCGGCATCGTCGCTGCCCCCCGACGTGCCGATCTTCACCAGCAATTACGGCGAGGCCTCGGCGTTGACGATCCTGGGTCCGGCCGCCGGCATCGACCGTCAGGTGGTCAGCGGCGACGGCAGTTTCGCCCACTGGGGGCCGCCCGCCGGCAGCGCCGATACCGTGCTGTGCGTCGGACGGTTCCCGGTGCTGAAGCTGCGCCAGTACTGGTCCCAGGTCAGCCAGTTGCGGTCGATCAGGTTCCCCGGCGGGGTGCGCAACGGCGAGAGCGCCGCCAAGATCTACCTGTGCCAGGGTGCGCGGGGCAGCTGGGAGACGCTGTGGCCGCGGATGCGGCACAGCTCCGGCGTCGGCTACTGAGCCGACACGGCCGCGGGGGGCTCACAGCC
>NZ_QMEX01000281.1 GCF_003284925.1 Mycolicibacter senuensis | reverse complement strand
GGCGCACTTATCCACGCCGACGGGCCGGGCAGCACCATCACCGACGGCACCGTCGACGGTGGCGACGGCGGCAGCGGTGGCCTCAACGGCGTCGTCGGCAACGATGGTGCCAGCAACTCGATGGTCGTCACCGAGGGCGGCTCCATCGCGAACACCACGGTGGAAAGCGGCCAAGACAGCGACAACGCCTCGGGTGGCGGTGCTTCACTGCTGGTCACCAACGGCGGCAGCGTCGCCGACAGCACGATCACCGGCGGCGACGCCGGTGACGGCTTCGATGGCGGCGCGGCGGCGATTACCGCTGACGGTGCGAACAGCAAGGTCACCGGCGCCACGGTGGTCGGCGGCAACGGTGGTGACGGTGGTGTCGGCGGCAGCGCCAGCGTGACCGCCACCGACGGTGCCGTCATCGACACCGTCTCGGCTATCGGCGGCCACGGCAGCGACAGCGCTGCTGGTGGTGCGGCCGCCATTACCGCCGACGGGACCGGTAGCACCGTCATGAACAGCGACGCCGTCGGCGGCAACGCCGGAACCGGCGACACCAGTGGCGGCAAGGGTGGCACCGGTGGTGAGGCCTTGATCCAGGCTGGGGTTGGAGCCAACATTCACGACGCCACCGCCCACGCTGGTAACGGCGGCAGCGGCAGCGACGGTGGTCAGGGCGGCGGCGGCGGCAAAGCCTTTATCGAAGCTTTCCCCGGCGCTGAAGCGACTGGCACCGCTCAAGGTGGTAACGGCGGCGCGGGCGAGACCGGCGGTTCTGGCGGCAACGGCGGGCAAGCCTGGGTGGGTGCTCGTGGCACGGACAGCACGGTTGGCGGTGGCGTCGTCACCGGCGGCGACGGTGGCTTGGGAAGCGAGGGCGGCATCGGTGGTGACGGCGGTCAAGGCATCCTGCTGGCCCGCACCACCGACAACACTGCCGGTGATGCAGACACCGTCGCCACCGGCGGCAAGGGTGGTGCCGCAACCGGTGTCGGCAGCCACGGCGGCAAGGGTGGTGACGGCAATATCGGGACCTACACGGTCGGTACCACCAACGCCGAAGTCACCGGGACCGCCATCGGCGGCAACGGCGGTGCCGCCAGCGATGGCGGGACCGGCGGCAACGGCGGTCAGGGCCATCTATCAGCGGAAAGCTCCAACTCGACTGCTTCGGGTACCGGACTCGGCGGCCACGGCGGGGCCGGCAACGGCGGCAACGGCGGCAACGGCGGCATGGGCTGGGTGCAGGCCGGCGGTGGTAACGCCACCGCGAGCGGTATCGGTACCGGCGGCGACGGCGGCGACGGCGGTGTCAACGGCGCCGACGGCACCGTGGGCGGTAACGGGGCCGACGGTGGCATGGGTCTGGTGCAGGCCTGGGGCAACGGCACCGGCAACGCTGACGGCACCGCCACCGGCGGCGACGGCGGGAACGGCGGCGAAGGCGGGATCGGCGGTGCCAAGGGCGGCGACGGCGGCACTGGTGGCCTCGGCCGGATCAGGGGCACTCTCGAGGACGGTGAAGCCATCGGCGGCAACGGCGGTGATGGCGGTAATGGCGGCACCTATATCGACGCCACCGATAACGGTTATGGCGGCGTAGGCGGCGCGGGTGGTATGGGCGACATCACCGCACAGGGCACCGTCACCGAGGGCGTCGCCCACGGCGGCGCGGGCGGTGACGGCGGCCACGGTGACAGCGCCGGTAACGCT
>NZ_QMEX01000280.1 GCF_003284925.1 Mycolicibacter senuensis | reverse complement strand
CGGAGATGATGACCGGCCAGCGGCGTCGTGCACCAGCGACTCGCCGCGCCGGCCGCCCAGCGCCGGCGAGGGCGCGATCCCGCGCACCAGATCCGCCGAGCCGCGCACGAAGTCCTCGGGGGTGCCCATGTCGCGCCAGTAGCTGGTGTCGACGTAGCCGCAGACCTTCACGCCGTCGGACAGCAGCGCCGGGAACACCTCGCGCTCCACCGAGACCGCCCGCCCGCGTGGAATGCGGTCGATCACATTGCGGGACAGCACATAACAGCCGGCGTTGATCTGGTCGGTCGGCGGATCCTCGGTCTTCTCCAGGAACGCGGTGACCCGGCCGTCGTCGGTGGGCACGCACCCGAACGCGCGCGGGTCACCGACCCGCACCAGATGCAGGGTGGCCTCGGCCTCATGCTCATCGTGGTAGGCGTACAGCTCGGCCAGATCCGCCCCGGAGAGCACATCACCGTTGAACACCATGGCGGTGTCGTGGCGCAGTTTGGGCGCGACGTTGGCGATACCGCCGCCGGTGCCCAGCGGCTCGTCCTCGGTCACGTAGTCGATCTGCAGGCCCAGCGCGGACCCGTCGCCGAACTCATCGGAGAACACCGCCGGCTTGTAGGAGGTGCTGAGGATGACGTGCTCGATGCCGGCCGCGGCGATCCGCGACAGCAGGTGCGTCACGAAGGGCAGACCGGCGGTCGGCAGCATCGGTTTGGGCGCCGACAGCGTCAGCGGCCGCAGCCGGGTGCCCTTGCCGCCGACCAGCACGACCGCGTCGACTTGGCTGAGTGTCACGGGCGTCCCCTCGTCAGTTTGCGGCGAGCGTTGCGCACCGCCAGGTGTGAGCGCACCGCCAGCGCCCCCCGCATGGTCGCGCGCAGCGGCGCCCGCCACCACCCGGTGTGCCGGTCGGCCAGATAGGTGTAGGTGCTGCGGTGGTGCGCCGCCAGGTTGGCCGCCGGGTCCTTGCCGGTGGCGTGGCCCTTCTGGTGCAGCACTTCGGCGGCCGGGACATAGACGTTGAGCCAGCCGGCCCGGCCCAGCCGGTCTCCTAGGTCCACGTCTTCCATGTAGAGGAAGTAGCGTTCGTCGAAGCCGCCGATCGCGTCGAAGGCGGTGCGGCGCACCAGCAGGCAGGCGCCCGACAGCCACCCCACCGGGCGCTCGCTGGGTTCCAGGCGTTCCTGCCGGTAGGCCCGCGACCAGGGGTTGTTCCGCCACAGCGGACCCACCACGGCGTGCATGCCGCCGCGGATCAGGCTCGGCAGCTGCCGCGCCGAGGGGTAGACCGAGCCGTCGGGCTCGCGGATCAGCGGACCCAGCGTGGCCGCGTCCGGCCAGCGGGCGGCCGCCTCCAGCAGCGCGTCGATGCTGCCGGGCCCCCACTGCACGTCCGGATTGGCCACGATGAAAAATTCGCCGCACTCGTCGTTGCCGCCGAGCTTGGACACCGCCCGGTTGACCGCTCCGCCATAACCCAGATTCGCCCCGGTGACCAGCAGTTCCACGTTGGGATAGCGCTGCACGGCTTCCTGCGGCGCACCGTCGGTCGACCCGTTGTCGGCCATCACCACCCGCACCGGACGGTCGGTTGCCAACGACAAGGACGCCAGGAAGCGGTCCAGATGCCATCCCGGCGAATAGGTCACCGTCACCACCGGCAGGGCCTCACTCACGGCGTAGAGGTTAGCTGGCCACCGCGGCGGCCAACGCATCGCGCCATGGGCGCAGCGG
>NZ_QMEX01000027.1 GCF_003284925.1 Mycolicibacter senuensis | reverse complement strand
TGCCGTCGAACTGCTCAGGCAGACCGTGCAGGTGTGGGTCTATGTCGTGGCGCCGTCGCGGCGTTGCCGCTCGACGATCAGCGAGGTGATGTTGCCGGACGAGCCGGTACCGGTGGCGGCCGCCCGCCGGGCCGCCGCGACGCTGGCGCTGGCAACGACCCCGGGAACCGTGGTGCTCGACAGTGCCGCGTCCTCGGTGCTGATCCACCGGGTCGGGCAGCGCCCGGGCGCGCTGGAGTCGGCGGTGCGGCGGTGAAGCCGGGGGAGCTGGCCGCGCTGGTGCTGCAGTGCGGGGTCTTTCTGCCCGGTGTCTGGATGACGGCTCGGGGCGCGCCGCGGCAGCGCCTGGTGGGCCTGGAATTCGCCGGGGTCGGCGCGATCGCGATCCTGATGGTGCTGGCGATCTCCTGGCGCCAGGACTGGAGCCTGATCGTCGCATTGGCGTTGGCGTTGGTCACCTTTCCCGGAACCCTGGTCTACACCCGACTGCTGGCCGGCCGACCGTGACCGGCTGGATCCTGGCTTTCACCGGTGTGTCGGTGATGGTCTGTTGTGCGGTGGCCGCAGCGGTGCTGCCCGGCGTGGTCGACCGGTTGCACTTGCTCAGCGTGACCAGTTCGCTGGGTTTTCCGCTGACCGGGCTCGGCCTGATCGTGTACCGGGGAGCGACCGAGGCGTCGGTGATGGTCGCGGTGATCGTCGCGTTGGTGTTGCTCACCGCGCCGGCGATGTCGGCGGCCACCGCCCGACTGACCGCGCAGCAAGCCGGTGTGGTGAAAGCCGATTCGCCGCCATGACCGCGCTCATCCTGGTCTCGATCACAGTGGTGGGAGTCACCGGGACGATCGTCACGCTGACCGCCGACCCGCAACGGCAGGCGATTGTGCTGGCGGTGTTCGGGCTGGCGCTCACCGTGTTGTTCATGGTGCTGCAGGCCCCCGATGTGGCGTTGTCCCAGCTGCTGATCGGCGGCGTGGTGGTGCCGCTGATGGTCATGCTCACCGTCCGGACGGTGCAGCGCCGGCACCGGGAGGTCGGCCGGTGACCCGTACCGGCCGAACGGTGCTGTTCCTGCTCGGAGCAGCCGGGGTGGGCCTGCTGCTGTGGCTGGGTTTCGCCGGGCTTCCCGCGTTCGGCCACGGCCACCACCCGTATCGGGATCTTGCGGTGCGGGAAGCGTTTTCCCATGCGACGGCCAACGTGGTCGCGTCGGTGAACTTCGACCAGCGCGCCCTGGACACGTTCGGCGAGGAGACCATTCTCGTCGCCTCGGTGACCGGCGTGATGGCGCTGCTGCGTCCGGCTGCCGAGGAGCGCGAATACCACGAAAGCGGCCGGCGCGCGGCGCTGGACGCCACCCGGTTCGTCGGGTATCTGTTGCTGCCGGTGACGCTGGCGGTGGGACTCGATGTGGTGGTGCACGGCCACCTGACCCTGGGCGGTGGCTTCCAGGGCGGCGTGGTGCTGGCCACCGGCCTGCACCTGCTCTACATCACCGGAAGCTTCCGCGCGCTGGACCGGTTGCGTCCGGTCAATGTGTTCGATGTCGGCGAGGCGCTGGGCGCGGCGGCGTTCGCCGGTATCGGGATCGCCGGGCTGATCACCGGCGGAGCGTTCCTGTGCAACGCGTTGCCGACCGGCACCCGCGGCCAATTGCTGTCGGCCGGGACGGTGCCGCTGCTCAACGCGGCGGTCGGGGTGGCAGTGGCGTGCGGGATGACGGTGCTGCTGGCGCAATTCCTGGCGCAGGAGATCACCGTCGCGCCACGGCGGGAACGTTCGTGAGCACCTACATCTACGGGGTAGCGGGCTGGCTGGTGCTGATCGGCTCGTTCGGAATCGTCCGCAGCTGCAACCTGATTCACGCGGTGGTGTGCCTATCGGTGGCGCAGTCCGGCACCTACCTGTTGCTGCTGGCGGTCGGCTACCAACAGGGCGCGGCACCACCGATCTTCGTCGACGCTCCGGCATCGACGCCCGTGGTGGATCCGGTGGTGCAGGCGATGACGTTGACCGACATCGTCATTCAGGCCACCGTCACCGCGCTGCTGCTGGCATTGGCCATCCAGGTCCACAAGCGCCACCACACCCTGGACCCGGACCAACTGTCGGCGCTGCGGGGGTGAGTTGCCGTGCCGGCCGCGACCAACCTGCTACCGCTGCTGGTCGCGGTGCCGATCCTGGTGGCGTGTCTGCTACTGGGCCTGGGCCGTCGGCTGTCCAACTCCCTTGCCAACGCGGTGGTGCTGGCCACCTCGGCGGCCTCCACCGGTGCCGCCGGCTACGTGCTGAGCGCCGCAGCCGGACGCACCGTGGTGGCCTGGAGCGGGGGCTGGCAGCCGCGCGACGGGCTGGCGGTCGGTATCGCCCTGGCGGCCGATCCGCTGTCGGCCGGACTGGCGGTGTTGATCGGTGCGCTGACCGGGTGCGCGGCGCTGTACAGCCGCCGCGGACTCGATGAGGCCGATACCCGCTTCGACGCCCTGGCGTTGATCTTCCTGGCCGCGATGAACGGATTCGTCCTGGCCGCGGACCTGTTCAACCTGTTCGTGTTCTTGGAGCTGATGGGCGCGGTCGGCTACGCGCTGACCGGCATCAAGATCGAAGACCGGTCGGCGATCCAGGGTGCGCTCAACTTCGGGATCATCCAGTCGCTCAGTGCCTGCCTGACCCTGGTGGGCATCGCCATGCTCTATGCCCGGGCCGGCCAGCTGGGTATGGCGCAATTGGGTGCGGCGTTGCGCGGCGGCCCGCCCGACGCCCTGGTGGTGGCCGCCTTCGTGCTGGTGTCGGCGGCGTTGCTGGTCAAAGCCGCGATCGTGCCGGTGCACTTCTGGCTGGCCGACGCTCACGCCGTCGCGCCGGCCGGGGTGTGCGTGCTGTTCTCCGGCGTGATGGTCGAACTCGGCCTCTATGGGCTGTGGCGGGTGTACTGGGTGGTGTTCGCCGGGGTGCTGCCGCCAGCCGTGATCGGTCGCGTCTTTGTGGCGGCCGGTGTGCTGACCGCGGTCGTCGGCTCGGTGATGTGTCTGCTGCAGCGGCACCTCAAGCGGATGCTGGCCTATTCGACGGTCGGTCACATGGGGCTACTGCTGGTCGCTACCGCGACGCTGAGCTCGCAGGGGGTGGGGGGCGCGGCGGTGTATGCGATCGGGCACGCCGGCGCCAAGTCGGCACTGTTCCTGATAGTCGGGATCCTGCTGGACCGCCACCACAGTGTCGACGAGTGGGAGCTGGTAGGCCGCGGCCGGGGCCAGCCGGTGTTGGCCGGCTGTTATCTGCTTGCCTCGCTGGCGTTGGCCGGGCTGCCGCCGTTCGGTACCGCGCTGGGCAAGTCGCTGTGCGAGGAGGCCCTCGGCAGCGGCTGGGGATCGGCACTGTTCCTGGGTGTTTCGGCGTTCACTGGCGGGGCGGTGCTGCGCGCCGGCATCCGCTGCTTCACCGGCCTCGGCGGGCGGTCCGAGCCGTCCGAGGATTCGCGGACCACCAGAGGTGACGAGCAGCCCGACACCTGGCTGCGGCGGACCCCGCCCAGCATGTACACCGCAATCGGTCTGCTGCTGGCCGGTTGCCTGGCCACCGGGGTGCTGCCCGCGGTTGCCCGCGGCGCCGACACCGCCGCCCGCCGGTTCGTCGACGCCGGGGCCGGTACCGCGGCGTCCTCCTGGTCGGTGCTCGGCGCCGGACTGGGAGTCCTGGGCTGCCTGGCGGCGGCGGGGGTGGCGGCCGCCGGGTTGCACCACTGGGACCCGGTGGGCCGCCGCCGGGCCGCGGCGCTGAGCGCGCCGGTGCTCAGCGCGCTGCGCACCGCGCACTCCGGTCACATCGGCGACTACCTGGCGTGGATGTTCGCCGCGTTGGCGGCACTTGCCGCGGCGGTGGGGACGGCGTTGATGACGGCGTAGGGCGCCCGGATCAGCGGCTGAGCGACATTGCGCACCGGGACCCCGCCCGCGGTGCGGCCTGCCTCGATTCCGGAGTGCGCGTGCCCGTGCACGGCCAGGTCCGCCCCGGCGTCGTCGATGGCCTCGGCCAGCAGGCACGACCCCAGAAACGGATAGATCTCCGGCGGCTCGCCGTGCAGGGTGTCGGCGACCGGGGAGTAGTGCAGCAGCGCGATCCGGTAGTCGGTGTCCAGCGTCCGCAGGCCCGCTCGCAGCGCCGCCGACGCCGTCTTGGTGGCGGCGACGAATGCCTTCATCTCCGGTTCGCCGAACGCGGTCGCACATTTCCCGGCGAACCCGCCCCCGAATCCCTTCGCACCGGCCACCCCGACCCGCCGGCCCGCGACGTCGACAGTGTGCGTCTGGCCTTCGAGCACGACGACGCCGGCGTCGCGCAGCACCGCGGTGATCTCATCCTGCTGGTTCTGGTGGTAGTCGTGGTTGCCGAGCACGCAGACCACCGGCACCGGGCACGCGGTCAATTCGTCGGCGACCACGCGGCCCTCGGCGGCGGTCCCGTGGCAGGTCAGGTCGCCGGCGACCAGCAGCAGGTCGGCTCGTTCGTCGATGTCGTGCCAGCGCATCGTGCCGCGCGAGTCCTCGCCCAGGTGGATGTCGCCGACCGCGGCCACCCGGATCACCCGGTCACCTGCTCGACCGGCTCGCACAGCTGGACCACCTCGATGTCGTTGACCACGGTGCGCGGCCGCACCATGCCGGCGACAGCTGCCTCGATCGCCGCCCGGCGTCGCGGGCCGTTGACCGAGCCGGTCAGACACACTGTGCCGGAGTGGATTTCGATCCCGATGCCCAGCTCACCGATCTGCGGGTCCTCGGCCAGCTGGCGTCGCACCGCCGCCACCAGATGATCCGGCGGATCGGGTTCGGCGGCGTCATCGGCGTCGACGATGGACAGGCCGCACAGCAGCTGCCAGAACGCCTTGGCGAACGGCGAGTCCCGCAGACGCCAACGGACCTGGGCCCAATCCACCTGTTCCCGCAGGATGCGCGCCACCACGAGAAGCTCGGCGTAGTCGCAGCGGTGACAATCCAGCACCGCGAGCTTCTGCACCATCAGCTCGGTCGCGCTGATGACGCGGGCACTCAGCGAACCGACCGGAAGCAGCGCGGCGTGCGAAATCGTCTCGGCGCTCACCGGAGTGTCACCCAGGCGATGAATCAGGTCGATGAGCACGTCGCCGTCGAAGACCTTGAGCAGCCAGTCCTCCGGCGGCTCAAAGCGCGACATGCCGGCGCAGGTGAGGGCTTGCGCGGCCCGCTCGGCGTCGGACGGTTGCACCAGCAGGTCGATGTCGTGGTCGGAGTGCGGTCCGCCGCGGGCATACACCGCGGCGCCACCGGCCAGGGCGAAGGGTACGTCGGCGCGCTGCAGGGCGCCCATTGCCCGGATCAGCGTGGTCAGAAACGCATTCTCATCCATGTCCGGCTCGCCCCAAGTCGGCGATCGGCGTCTGGTCGAGGTGCGCCAGCAGATCCTCGGCGTTGTCGAAAACGCCCACCGCGCCTGCGGTTTCCAACTCAGCGCGGGACACCCCGCCGCTGAGCACACCGATGCTGGGTACTCCGGCGCGCACGCAGGCCGCCACGTCCCAGACCGCGTCGCCGACGAAAACCGCCCGCTCCGCCGTCGCGCCGATGCGATCGAGGGCGATCCCGATGATGTCCGGCTCCGGTTTGGCGACGTCGACATCGGCCGACGAGGTGACCGCGGCGACCAGGTCGTCGCAGTCCAGCACCTTTCGCAGCACCGCCAGTTCGTCGTCGGGCGCCGACGTGGCCAGCACCACCGGAAGGTTGAGCGCGGCGATACGTTCCAGCAGCGGCCGGGCGCCCGGAAGCGGCGACAACAGCGCCGCCGACTCCAGGTAGTAGCGGGAGTGCAGGTCCTTGAGCCGTGCGCGGACGTCCTCGGGTGCATCATCGGAGAGCAGCCGCACCAATATGGATCCGTCCATCCCGATGGCGCGGTGGATGCGCCAGGATTCGGCCTCGATGCCCACCTCGGCGAACGCGAGCCGCCAGGCGTGCACATGCAGGTAGTTGGAATCCACCAGGGTGCCGTCGACATCGAACAACACAGCGGCTTGGGCGGTCACGAGTGTCCCTTTCGTTTGCGGATGTCCCGGCTGGGATACCCACCCAGGGAATACCCCCATTCCGTCCCCCTACCCAGAGAGGACCAGCGGTGGCTACCGACGACCGTGACCCCAAGCAGCGACAGCTCGACGACCACCGGTACGACCGGCAGTCCGGCTATCTGACCACTCAGCAGGGCGTGCGGGTGGACCACACCGACGACGCGCTGACGGCCGGGGAACGCGGGCCGACGTTGCTAGAGGATTTCCACGCCCGTGAGAAGGTCATGCACTTCGACCACGAGCGGATACCGGAGCGGGTGGTGCACGCCCGCGGGGCCGGGGCGTACGGCTACTTCGAGCCCTACGACGATTCGCTCGCCGAGTACACGGCGGCGAAGTTCCTGACCACCCCGGGCACCCAGACCCCGGTGTTCGTGCGGTTCTCCACCGTGGCCGGTTCCCGCGGTTCGGCCGACACCGTGCGCGACGTGCGCGGGTTCGCCACCAAGTTCTACACCGAACAAGGCAACTACGACCTGGTGGGCAACAACTTCCCGGTGTTCTTCATCCAAGACGGGATCAAGTTCCCCGACTTCGTGCACGCGGTGAAGCCGGAGCCGGACAACGAGATTCCGCAGGCACAGTCCGCCCACGACACGCTGTGGGACTTCGTGTCGCTGCAGCCGGAGACGCTGCACGCCATCATGTGGCTGATGTCGGACCGCTCCTTGCCGCGTAGCTACCGGATGATGCAGGGCTTCGGGGTGCACACCTTCCGCTTCGTCAACGCCAAGGGTCAGGGAACCTTTGTGAAGTTCCACTGGAAGCCCAAGCTCGGCGTGCATTCGCTGATCTGGGACGAATGCCAGAAGATCGCCGGCAAAGACCCGGACTTCAACCGCCGCGACCTGTGGGACTCGATTGAGGCCGGCCAGTACCCGGAGTGGGAGCTCGGGGTGCAATTGGTGCCCGAGAGCGACGAATTCAAATTCGATTTCGACCTGCTGGACGCCACGAAAATCATTCCAGAAGAACAGGTCCCGGTTCGTCCGGTGGGCAAAATGGTGCTCAACCGCAACCCGGACAACTTCTTCGCCGAAACCGAGCAGGTGGCGTTCTGCACCGCCAACGTCGTGCCGGGAATCGACTTCACCAACGACCCGCTGCTGCAGTTCCGCAATTTCTCCTACCTGGACACCCAGTTGATCCGACTCGGCGGACCGAACTTCAATCATCTGCCGATCAACCGGCCGGTGGCCGAAGTGCGCACCAACCAGCACGACGGCTACAGCCAACACGCCATCCCGGTCGGCAGGACCAGCTACTACAAGAACTCGCTGGGCGGCGGCTGCCCGGCGCTTGCGGGGTCCGGGGAGGACGCCGAGGTGTTTCGGCACTACACCCAGAAGGTGGACGGCGACAAGATCCGCAAACGCGCCGCAAGCTTCGAGAACCACTACAGCCAGGCGCGGATGTTCTACAACAGCATGTCCGATATCGAGGCGAAGCACATCGTCGCCGCGTACGCCTTCGAACTGGGCAAATGCGAGACCGTCGAGATCCGTGAGCGGGTGGTCGAACAACTCAACCGCATCGACCACGACCTGGCGCGGCAGGTGGCCGAGAAGCTGGGGCTCCCGGCGCCCGATGAGCGCCAGCTCGACGCCGCGACCCAGAAGGTCGGGACGTCGCCGGCGCTCTCGCAGCTGCACGCCGCCACCCTTCCGCCGGAGTCCCGGGGCGCGCCCACCATCGAAAGCCGCAAGATCGCGGTGCTGGCCGCTGACGGTGTCGACGTGACGGGGGTGCAAAATTTCGTCGAGGCGATGCGCCGGCGCGGGGCGGTCGCCGAAGTACTGGCACCGACCGGCGGCGGCCAACTCGCCGGCGGCTCGGGTGGGAAGCTGGGCGTCGACCGGGCGATCACCACCATGGCTTCGGTGCTCTATGACGCGGTGGTGGTGCCGTGTGGCCAGGAGGCGATGCGCACGCTCGCCGCTGACGGCTACGCCATGCATTTCATCACCGAGGCCTACAAACACCTCAAGCCCATCGGGGCGTTCGGGGCCGGTGTCGAGCTGTTACCCAAGGCGGGAATCGGCGAGCGGCTGGCCGAGGACACCGGGGTCACCGTCGCGACCGGCGTGATCACCACCACCGCGGCCGCCGGCGATCTGGGCGAGGAGTTCTTCGACGCCTTCGCCACGGTGCTGGCCAAGCACCGCGCCTGGGACCGGGAGGCCGACGCGGTGCCCGCCTAGCCCGACGGGAGCCGGGCCCGGTTCGGGCCCGGCTCCAGGTCACCGCGCTTCAGGTCACCGCGCGCAGTGGGCGCCCCGATTTCTGCACGTCCGCCAGAGCGTCGGCCAGCGAGGGCACCAGCGGGAGGCGGGACTGCGGGTCGCAGATCCGCAGCACGCTGGTCACCGCCGGGCTCGGGACCACCATCAGCCGGGTCTGCGCCGCGGCGCAGCGGGCGCTGACCGATTGCAGCGCGGTAAATCCGACCGTGCCAATGAATGTCAGCTCGGCCAAGTCCAAGATCAGCCACTCGCAGCAGTCGGCGCAGCGCCTGGCGTAGTCGGCGAACGGTGCGGCGTTGGCCGCGTCGATCTCCCCGCCCGCGGCGACTACCGCGCCCGACCGGCCCCAGTGGATGGTGAACTTGGCGGTGTGGCTTCGCCAGGCCTGAGTGGATTCCGTTGCGGGAGTGGCGAAAGCGGTTTCGGTGATGCTGCTGGTTGTCATTTGTGGCTCCATCAGTCGACGAATCGTGCTGTTGGATCACGTCAGCGTAATCTCTCGGCGAGAGCTACCAAACACGGTGACGTTCAGTTGCGGCTGTGAACTCAACCGGAGGAACCAGACGTTACCCATGCCCGCCTCGATTGGCAAAGAGATTGGCGACAAATTCCGCAAAATCCCAGTGAAAGCTTAACTTTCAATTTGCGAGTAACGAAGATTCACCCGCCGACCACGCCGCCATCATGAGGTCGGCGAGCCTGTTCTCGACGACATCACGGGCCCGCATGCCGAACACCACGTCGGGCGCCAGTTGCGGCGCGTGACGTATCAGGTCGCCGACAACACCGGTGCGGACCACCTGTTCGTGCACCGCGTCGGCCTCGACGTGCTCGGCGTAGAACGCCACGCACGGCTCCGGGGCGCCCATCCGCCGCAGCGCGGCCACCAGGCGGGCCGACCCGGGCGGGGAGGTGATCTCGGTCGAGGCGAAGTGCCCGACGGCCGCCCCCCGCCACCGGCGGTGTAGCCCGAACAGCGACATCAGGTTGACCACAGCCAGCGACTCGGCGGGAACAACGTCGAGGTAGACGAGGTAATCGGCGTTCAAACCGGCCGCGCTGAGCAGGTCGGCGAAGAGTTGCTGATGCACCCGCGTCCCTCGGCCGGCGCCGTACTCGTCGAACTCGACCGCGACGAAGGAGGCCTTGGCCTGGCCGGTCAGGCGGGGGATCGCCCAGGCGTGCGGATCGCCTTCCTTGAGGTGATACAGCGACCGGTGCACGAAGTACTCCCGAGCCTGTTCCCAGCTGCCCTGATCGCGCAGGTACCACGAGGGTCCACTTCCGCGCACGGGTTCGGTTGCCGCAGCTGCCATTTCGTCGTTCACATTGATGTCCGCGGGTATCGGACCGACGTCCCGACGGACACTATCGAGGAATGCGCGCTCCATCCGCGCGCGTAGTTCCAGTAAGGTGGCGTCCCACTCCCACCCCGGGTCGACGCCGGCGAAGCCGCGGTAGTGCAGCTCGTAGCAGACGTAGAGGGCCAGCTGCAGGTCCCGCCCGTAGGGGTCGGCGCCGGTTGTCGCGACGGCGACGTCGCCGGTCGCGCCCGCAGGCCGGTGGAGCAGCCCGCAGACCGCGGCCGACAGCGGCCCACACGCCACGGGCAGCTCGGGCTCGGTCACGGAATCGGTGCGCTGCGGTGCGATGGTCACGCTCGCGGGTACCCCGGCCACGGCGGGGCCAAACGACGCCGCGACCGTCCGCGCTGTTTCGGGGACGGGCCGGTGGGTACCCGAGCACCATGACACGGTTCGGCTACACCCTGATGACCGAGCAGAGCGATCCCAAAGACCTTGTCCGTTACGCCGTCTCCGCCGAAGAACGCGGCTTCGACTTCGAGGTGTGCAGCGACCACTTCTCGCCCTGGCTGGCCTCGCAGGGCCACGCCCCGAACGCGTGGGCGGTGTTGGGGGCGGTCGCGCAGGCCACCGAACAGGTCGGCCTGTGTTCGTATGTGACCTGCCCGACGATGCGCTACCACCCGGCGGTGGTGGCGCAACAGGCCGCCACCGTGCAGATCCTGGCCGACGGCCGGTTCACGCTCGGGCTGGGTAGCGGGGAGAACCTCAACGAGCACATCGTCACCGGCGCCGGCTGGCCGAACGTCGGGCGCAGACACGCCATGCTGAGCGAGGCGATCAAGATCATCCGCGAGCTGTTGATGGGGGAGACGGTCAATCTGCGCGGTGACCACTTCGAGGTCGACCGGGCGCGACTGTGGGACCTGCCGGAGATTCCCGTTGCGCTGGCCGTCGCGGTCTCCGGGGACAAGGGCGTCGACAGATTCGCCGCCGCCGCCGACGACCTGATCGCGGTACAGCCCGATGCGGACCTGGTCAGCGCCTGGCACACCGCTCGTCAGGCATCGGGGCTGGGCGGCGGCCGGGTCATCGGGCAGCTCCCGGTGTGCTGGGACCCCGACCGCGATGCCGCGGTGCAGCGCGCCCACCGGCAGTTCCGCTGGTTCGGCGGCGGCTGGCTGGTCAATTCCGAGTTGCCCACGCCGGCCGCGTTCGCCGCCGCCACCCGGTTCGTCACACCACAGGACGTCGCCGACGCCATCCCGTGCGGCCCCGACCTGGATCCGATCGTCGAGGCGGTGGGCGCCTACCGCGATGCCGGGTTCACCGACATCGCGCTCATCCAGATCGGTGGCCAGTCGCAGGACGCCTTCCTCAAGGAGGCCGCGGAACCGTTGCTGGCGGCGCTGCGCGACGCCGCGGCCTGAGCCGGACCCGGTTTCGGGTCCGGCAGCGGCGGGTACCAGAGAGCCATGGACGAGACCGAGTACCCGATCGATGAGGCCCGTACCACGCGGCCGCGGGACGGAATGATGTTCAAGGATCGCCGCGAGGCGCCGGGCCTGGCCATGCTGCTGATGGCGGTACTGGCGATGGTGGGCTTCATGAGCGCTGCCGTGCAGCATCACGCCGGCTGGTCGCTGGGGTTCGGGATCGCGGCCCTAGCGCTGGCGGCCGGAGGCGTGGCCTGGATCTGGGTCGGGCGAAACCGCGCCGTCCGGGCAGCCGGGGCCGGTCATCACCGGCGTCAGACCTAGCGCACCGGCGGCGAACCGGGACACCGCCTGGGCCCCGGTCAGCGCCGCCTCCTGTTGGCCCGGCCGACTGCGGGTGGCGATGTCACCCGAGGCCGGGTTCAGCGTGACCTCCGCCAACAATTCGCCGGTGGTCGGCTCGCAGACTGCCCACAGGTAGCGGGTGTCATCGGCCCAGCCGGACTCCGCCTTGGCGACGTAGTCCCGGTCGAACTCCCCGAGGTCGGCCAGTGTCGGGCGGTCATCGACGCGATCATCGGCCCGCGGCATCCGCAGATACCACGGGCCGGCGTTGATCTCGACGGGCTCCATCGGTCACCTCCGCCCCGGTTAGCTCCGCCGCGAGCGTGCGCAAATCCGGTCAGTTCACCGGCGTGTCGGCCGGGGACACGCACCCTGGCGGATAACGCGGGTTACTTGATCTCGCAGAGCACCGTGCCCTGGGTGATGGCCGCGCCGGCCTCGGCCGCCAGGCCGGTGACCACACCGTCCTTGTGTGCCGTCACCGGGTTCTCCATCTTCATCGCCTCCAGGACGACGACCAGGTCACCGGCGGCGACCTCCTGGCCCTCCTCGACGGCCACCTTCACCACGGTGCCCTGCATGGGCGCGGTGACCGCGTCCCCGGAAGCCGCCGCCCCGCCCTGCGCGCCACGCTTGCGGGCCTTGGGCTTCTTGCGGATGACTCCGGCGGCACCGCCACCGCCACCGCCGCCGCCGAGGGCCATGTCGCCGGGCAGCGACACCTCCAGGCGCCGGCCGCCGACCTCGACGACCACCTTCTGCCGCGGCGAGGCGTCCGCCTCGTCGTCGAGCGGCTCGCCGCCGGTGAAGGGCTCGATGGTGTTCTCGAACTCGGTCTCGATCCAGCGGGTGTGCACCGAAAAGCCGTTCTCGTCGCCGACGAACGCCGGGTCGCGCACCACCACGCGGTCGAACGGGATGACCGTGGCCAGCCCCTCGACGTGGAACTCGTCCAGGGCACGCCGGGCGCGTTCCAGCGCCTCGGTGCGGGTCGCCCCGGTGACGATCAGCTTGGCCAGCATCGAGTCGAACTGGCCGCCGATCACCGAGCCGGTCTCCACACCGGAGTCCATCCGGATGCCGGGACCGGTCGGCGGGTCGAAGCGGGTGACCGGGCCGGGCGCGGGCAGGAAGCCGCGGCCGGCGTCCTCCCCGTTGATCCGGAACTCGATGGAGTGACCACGCGGCTCGGGGTCTTCGGTGATGTCGAGTTGCTCGCCGTTGGCGATGCGGAACTGCTCGCGCACCAGGTCGATACCGGAGGTCTCCTCGGTGACCGGGTGCTCCACCTGCAGGCGGGTGTTGACCTCCAGGAAGCTGATCAGTCCGTCCTGGCCGACCAGGTACTCCACGGTGCCGGCGCCGTAGTAGCCGGCCTCCTTGCAGATCCGCTTGGCCGACTCGTGGATCTCCTTGCGCTGCGCGTCGGTCAGGAACGGTGCCGGTGCCTCCTCGACCAGCTTCTGGAAGCGGCGCTGCAGCGAGCAGTCCCGGGTGCCCGCGACGACGACGTTGCCGTGCTGGTCGGCGATGACCTGGGCCTCGACGTGGCGGGGCTTGTCCAGGTAGCGCTCCACGAAACACTCGCCCCGGCCGAACGCGGCGATCGCCTCGCGGGTGGCCGACTCGAACAGCTCCGGGATCTCCTCGATGGTGCGGGCCACCTTCATGCCGCGGCCGCCACCGCCGAACGCAGCCTTGATCGCCACCGGCACGCCGTACTCCTTGGCGAAGGCCACCACCTCGTCGGCGTCCTTGACCGGGTCCGGGGTGCCGGGCACCAGCGGCGCCTTGGCGCGGGCGGCGATGTGCCGCGCGGTGACCTTGTCGCCGAGGTCACGGATCGACTGCGGGCTCGGCCCGATCCAGATCAGCCCGGCGTCGAGCACGGCCTGCGCGAAATCGGCGTTCTCCGAAAGGAAGCCGTAGCCGGGGTGGATCGCGTTGGCACCCGACTGGGCCGCGGCGTCCAGGATCTTCTCGAAGACCAGGTAGGACTCCGCCGAGGTCTGCCCGCCCAAAGCGAACGCCTCGTCGGCGAGCCGCACGTGCGGTGCGTCGGCATCGGGCTCGGCGTACACGGCCACGCTGGACAACCCGGCGTCGCGCGCCGCGCGGATCACCCGGACTGCGATCTCCCCCCGGTTGGCGACGAGCACCTTGGAGATCTTCGAGCTGGCATGGTTCGCCACTGGCCCTCCTGATGGCATGTTTAAGAAATGTCTTTAAGAATGTAGTTCACAGCAGTGTAAGGCGCGACCGCCGAACCGGTTTCGGTGCCCCTTAGGCAGCCCGTAACCGCCGCTTGATCCGGGTCAGCATCGCCGACATCCCACGCAGCCGCAGCGGGCTGATCAGCGCCGCCAGCCCCAGACTCGAGGCGAAATCCTCCGGCACGGCCAGGATGACGTCGGCCGGCTGACCGTCGAGGCCCGCGGCCCAGATCGACGCGAACCCGCGCGTGGTGGGCGCCTCCGGGGGAGCGCTGAAATACAACCGCACCCGCTGCCGGTCGGCGGCATCGACATGCAGGAACAACGGCGACTGGCACTCCGGCACCGGCTCCATGGCGGATTCGACCAGGTCGTCGGGCAGGTCCGGGAGCTCGTCGGAGAATTCCAGCAGCAGCTTGAGTTTGTCCTGCCCTTCGACTTCGGCGAAGTCGGACACCACCTGCGCCAGGCCCTCCGGAAGGCTCATCGGGCCGGCACGGCTCCCGGTGCTTCACCGTCCACGATCGGCACCCGCACGGTGTTGCCCCACTCGGTCCAGGAGCCGTCGTAATTGCGCACCCCCTCCATGCCGAGCAGGTGGGTCAGCACGAACCAGGTGTGGCTGGAGCGCTCCCCGATGCGGCAGTAGGCCACCGGATTGTCGCCCGGCTTCAAGAAGCCGTAGAGCTGTTCGAGCTCCTCGCGTTTGCGGAACCGGCCGGCGTCGTCGGCCGCCTTGCTCCACGGAATGGAGATCGCGGTGGGGATGTGGCCGCCGCGCAGCACACCCTCCTCCGGGTAGTCCGGCATGTGGGTGCGCTCGCCGGTGTACTCCTGCGGCGAGCGGACGTCGATCAGCGGCGCACGGCCGATGATCTCCAGCACGTCTTCCTTATACGCCCGGATCGGGGCGTCGTTGCGCTCGACGACCGGGTAGCCCGCCGTGGTTTTGCTCGGCACCTCCAGGGTGGTCTCGCGGCCCGAGGACACCCACAGGTCGCGCCCGCCGTCGAGCAGCCGCACATCCTCGTGGCCGAACAGCGTGAACACCCATAGCGCGTAAGCCGCCCACCAGTTGGACTTGTCGCCGTAGATCACCACGGTGTCGTCGCGGGAGATACCCTTGCGGTTCATCAGGTCGGCGAACTGCTCGCCGGAGATGTAGTCCCGGACCGGCGCGTCGTTGAGGTCGGTGACCCAGTCGATCTTCACCGCGCCGGGAATGTGGCCGACGTCGTAGAGCAGCACGTCCTCGTCGGACTCCACCACCACAAGACCGGGTTTACCGAGATTTCCCGCGAGCCAGTCGGCGGTCACCAACCGTTCCGGGTGGGCGTAGGACTGCAGGGCGGGGCTGGGGTCGGCAGGCACTGGCACGGTGTCGAGCCTACTCACCCCGGCCCCGCGCCGCGCGGCGAGACGGCGCCGAATGCCGGGCAACCGCGGGGTTGGGTCCGCAGCAAGCGGGTACCCAGTTGCCGATGGCTGACGCACCCCCGGAGGAACGTTTCATGGCTGACAGCACGCACGCTTCGGCGACCACAGATGTCGTCGACATCCTCACCGCCGACCACAACGAGATGATCGACCTGCTGACCGAAGTCGAGAGCACTGCCGACTCCGACGCTCAGCGCGACATCGCCGACACCGTCACCGCCGAGGTGATGCGTCACGCCGTGGCCGAGGAGATGTTCGTCTACCCGGTCATGGCGGACAAGCTCCCCGGCGGCTCCGACGATGTGAAGCACGACAACGAAGAGCACGACGAGATCGTGAAGGTCATGAAGAAGCTCGAGGACGTCGCCGCATCGGATCCGGAGTTCCTGGGCCTGACTCGAGAGCTGAAGTCGCTGCTGCGTCATCACGCGCACGACGAGGAATCCGAGCAGTTTCCCAAGCTGCGGGAACACCTTTCGACCCGGGAGCTCGTCGAGATGGGCGAAAAGGTCCAGAACGCCAAGAAGTTGGCGCCAACTCGCCCGCACCCGCAGGCACCGCATTCGGAGTTGTTCCACAAGACCCTCGGCGCCGGGGTCGGCATGGTCGACCGGATCCGCGACAAGCTGACGGGCCGACAAACCGGCTCATCGTCGTGATTCGTTGCCGGCTCGGCTACACCGGATTGGCCGCCCACAGTGCGGCGACGGACAACCCCGCCTTGGCGAGCAGCGACCGCACCAACGGCAGGCTGATTCCGACCACACTGGACGGGTCGCCGTCGACGCCTTCTATGAACCAGCCGCCCAGCCCGTCCAGGGTGAATCCGCCGGCCACCCGCAGCGGTTCGCCGGTGGCCAGGTAGGCCTCCAGATCGTCATCGGTGGGTGTCCCGAATCGGACTGTGGTGACCGCTGTTTCCGCGGCGCGATGTTGAATCTGATTGTCCTGCAACCGGATAACGCTGTGACCGGTGTGCAGCTGTCCGGCGCGTCCGGCCATCGACCGCCAACGGCGGCGTGCCTCATCCACCGACGGCGGCTTGCCGGCCAGCTCACCGTCGATGTAGAGCATCGAATCGCAGCCGATCACCACGCAATCGGTCGCGACGGATCGGTCCAGGACGCTCGCGACGTGTTCGGCCTTGGCGCACGCCAGTGTTCGCACCAGATCGGCGGGACCGGTATCGGGACCCAAGTTCGCCATCACGGCGTCCTCGTCCACCCCGGACACCACCACCAACGGGTCGACGCCGGCTTGGCGCAGCACGCCCAACCGGCCCGGCGAGGCCGATCCGAGAACCAGGCGCGTCACCGGCTGCGCCTGGGGCGCCGTTCGCCCCCGCAAGCGGGAGGCATCCCCGCGGCCTCGCCGGCGCTCGGTGTCGTCACCGGCGCATATGAGTGCGCTCCAGCAGGGTCACCCGCTGCCAGCTGAACAGCGGATACCGCAGCTTGTCGACCGGGTGGCCCCACATGTTGCGCTCCGGTGGGCCGGTCTCGGCCGCGCCGCCGCCGGCGGTGCCCAGCACCGCGACCAGGGCGGCGACCTCTTCGTCGGTGGGGTTGCCCTTGAGCACCCGGATCTGCGGCTCGGCCGCGGCGGTGGCCTCGTCGGCTTCGGCGCTCACAGCGGGATGTTCCCGTGCTTCTTGGGCAGCGGCTGGACGATCTTGCGTTCCAGCAGCCGCAGCGACGTCGCGATGTAGCCGCGGGTGTGCGACGGCGGGATCACCGCGTCGACATAGCCACGCTCGGCGGCCACGTACGGGTTCACCAGGGTGTCCTCGTACTCCCGCTGCAGGTTCAGCCGCAGCGCGTCCACATCCTCGCCGTTGCGGGCCGCCTCGGCGAGCTGCTGGCGGTAGACGAACCCGACCGCGCCGGAGGCGCCCATGACCGCGATCTGAGCGGTCGGCCAGGCCACGTTGACGTCGGCGCCCATCTCCTTGGATCCCATCACGCAGTACGCGCCGCCGTAGGCCTTGCGGGTGATGACGGTGATCTTGGCGACGGTGGCCTCACCGTAGGCATACAGCAGCTTGGCGCCGCGGCGGATGATGCCGTTGTATTCCTGCTCGGTACCGGGCAGGAAGCCGGGCACATCGACCAGCATCACGATCGGAATGTTGAAGCAGTCGCAGGTCCGGATGAACCGGGCGGCCTTCTCCGAGGCGTTGATGTCCAGGCAGCCGGCGAACTGGGTGGGCTGGTTGGCCACGATGCCGACCGGACGGCCCTCGATGCGGCCGAACCCGACCACGATGTTGCCCGCGTAGCCGGCCTGCACCTCGAGGAACTCATCATCGTCGAGGATCCGGGTGATCACCTCGTGCATGTCGTACGGCTGGTTCGGCGAGTCCGGGATCAGCGTGTCCAGCTCGATGTCCTCGGTGGTGAGGTTGTCCTCGATCGCACCCTCGGCCGGCGGCACCGCGAAGCGCGGCGGGTCGGCGTAGTTGTTCGGCGGCAGGTAGCTGAGCAGGTCGCGCACGTACTCGAAGGCGTCCTGCTCACCGGAGGCGACGTAGTGCGCGGTGCCGGATTTACCCATGTGGGTGTGGGCGCCACCCAGCTCCTCCTGGGTGACGTCCTCGCCGGTGACGGTCTTGATCACGTCGGGCCCGGTGATGAACATCTGGCTGGTCTGGTCGACCATCACGATGAAGTCGGTCAGGGCGGGGGAGTACACGTGGCCGCCGGCGGCCGCGCCCATGATCAGCGAGATCTGCGGGATCACCCCCGAGGCCCGGATGTTGTTGTGGAAGATCTTGCTGTACAAGCCCAGCGAGACCACGCCCTCCTGGATGCGGGCACCGGCGCCGTCGTTGATCCCGATCAGCGGCCGGCCGGTCTTCATGGCCAGCTCCTGGACCTTGACGATCTTCTCGCCGTAGACCTCACCGAGGCTGCCGCCGAACACGGTGGCGTCCTGGCTGAAGATGCAGACCTCGCGGCCGTCGATGGTGCCGTAGCCGGTGACCACCCCGTCACCGAGCGGGCGTTTCCCGGCCAGGCCGAAGTTGGTGCTGCGGTGCTTGGCCAGCGCGTCGAGCTCGATGAAAGACCCCTCGTCGAGCAGGGCCAGGATGCGCTCGCGGGCGGTCAGCTTGCCCTTGGCGTGCACCTTTTCCACCGCGGCCTCACCGACCGGGTGCAGCGTCTCCTGGGCGCGACGCCTGAGGTCGGCAAGCTTGCCTGCGGTGGTGTGGATGTCGACGACGTGCTCGCCCTGGGCTTCTACAGCGGACTGTCCGGAGTGCTCAGTAACGGTCATAAGAAATGATCTTAATCGCGAGCAATCGGATCAGCCGCGCGGACCCGCTAACACGACATGGCTGCCCGCGCCGCGATGCGGAGTTCCCGGTCCGGGGCGGCCCTCGGGTGCCGGTTTACCGGTTCGGTGGCAACGGGTACGCGGCCGCTATGAAGCCCAACGTCTCGATCACTCATCCCGACCGGGTGCTCTTCCCGGCGTCCGGCACCCACGAGGCGATCACCAAGGGCGATCTCATCGACTACTACGCCGAAATCGCGCCGGTGATGGTGCCGCACCTGGATGGCCGCCCGCTCACGCTGACCCGGTATCCCGGCGGTATCGACGAGGAGGGGTTCATTCAGCAGAACTTCGCCGCCACACTGCCGGACTGGATGGACCGGGTCGAGGTCGCCCGGAAGTCCGGCGAGGGCACCGTGGTGCATCCGGTGGTGACGCGGGAGGAGGCGCTGGTGTGGGCGGCCAACCAGGACTGCATCACGCTGCACTCCTGGCTGTCCCGGCGCCCGCACCTGGAGACACCCGATCGGCTGATATTCGATCTGGATCCCGCCGATGACGACTTCGCGGTGGTCCGGGCGACCGCCCGGGCGGTCGCCGACGTCGTGCAGGAACTGGGGATGACGGCCTACGTGCAGACGACCGGTTCGCGCGGCCTGCATATCGTGGCACCGCTGCGCGGGGACGCCGATTTCGACACCGCCCGCCAGTTCGCCCGCACCATTGCCGGCCTCGTCGTCGACGACGACCCGCTGCATCGCACCCTCGAGATCCGCAAGGCCGGCCGCGGCGGCAGGGTGTATCTGGACGTGATGCGAAACGCCTACGGCCAGACCGGCGTTGCGCCGTACGCGGTACGGGCTCGCGCCGGTGCGCCGGTGGCACTCCCGCTGGAGTGGGACGAGCTCGACGTACCCGGTATGCGACCGGACGGCTGGACCGTGCGCGACGTGCCCAAGCGGATGTGCGAGCGCGGTGATCCCTGGGCAGACATGTACCGGCAGGCGTGCGCGCTGGCCCCGCTGCGGAATCGACTGGCCAAGCTCGGCGCCTAGCGGAGGGCAGGGCCCGGTGGCAGAAGGCAGCGGCGTCAGGCCGCGGCCGTACCGGGTTCGGGCGGTTCGGTGACCCGCTTGACGAAGTCGCCGATGTAGCGGATCGCCCGCCGTCCCTCCGGTAGCACATCGGCGGCCAGCGGGAAATCGTGAATCTGGCCGTCCCACAGGTGCAGATCGCACGGGACGCCGGCGCTGCCCAGCCGCTCCGCCATGGCCTCGGCATCGGGCAGCAGCAGCTCGTCGGAGCTGGCGTGGATGGTGACCGGCGGCAGTGCCGAGAGGTCGGCATCCACCGGCGACACGACTTGGGCGCGGCGGAGATAGCGGGTGAACGCCGGCAGCGCCCCGCCCGGGAACATCGCGCACCGGTTCGCGTTGCGATGCCGCATCTTTGCCGTCGGATCTGCGTCGGTGAATGGTGAAATCACTGCGATACCAGCAGGTTTCGGAAGACCGTATTGCGCGGCGGCCAGAGCGGTCATAAAGGCCAGATAGCCGCCGGCCGAGTCGCCGGCGATCACGATTCGTTCCGGGTCGTAGCCGCGCCGGAGCAGCCATCGCAAGCCATCGCAAGCCGTCCTCGATCGCGTCGGATACCCCGTGCGAGGGCAACATTCGGTAATCGATGTTGAGAACGGCTGCCTCCGCCTCCCGCGACAGCCGGGCCACCAGGGCGCGGTGGGTGTTGAGTCCACAGGTCAGGAATGCGCCGCCGTGCAGGTAGAGGATCGCTCGCTGCGCCGGTGTCTGCTTGGCCTGAACACGTTCGGCGACACAGGAACCCAGGCGAAGTCGTTCGACTGTCACGGCCGGCCGGTAGGGTACCCAGCCGGCGAGGCGGTCGACGGAGGCGAACGGCCACGGCATGTCCGGCCGAATCGCCCATGCGCGCACCACGTTCTTGACTACGAGCCTGCTCGCCAGCGACACCGCAACCGATTGTGTGCTGTGACGTCGGTGAATTCGTCGCTTCAACCCCCCGGTGCCCACCCCGATCACCCCCCATGCGCCGCTAAGGGGCCGGGTACCCCGCGGTCGGGCGTTTCAACCGGCGCCGCGGGGACCCCGGCTCTAAGCTGGCGAAATGAATGTTCCGCCGCTCGACGCAAATGTTCTGCGTGACGGGCTCACCGGGCCCGGCCGGCCGTGGCGTGCACTGGACGTGGTCGCCGAGACCGGGTCCACCAATGCCGACCTGTTGGCCCGCTCGGCCGCCGGTGAGGACATCGACGGCGCGGTGTTGCTGGCCGAACACCAGACGGCCGGACGCGGACGGCACGGCCGGGACTGGGTGGCGCCTGCGGGCAGCCAGCTGGCCCTGTCGGTGGGGGTCGCCGCCGACATGGTGCCGACATCGGGCTGGGGCTGGCTGACGCTGGCGACCGGCGTCGCGGTGGCCGACGCACTCACCGAGGTCGCGGGCCTGCAGGTCGGTCTGAAGTGGCCCAACGACGTGATCGTGGGCGCAGACCACCAAGGCAAACTGGCCGGGATCCTCGCCGAGGTGGCTGCCCCCAAACAGCTCGTCGTGGTCGGACTCGGCCTGAACGTCACCATGACCGCGCAGCAGGTGCCGGATCCGCGGGCGGTCTCGTTGGCCATGCTGGGCGCCTCGGTGATCGACCGAAACCTGTGGGCGGACAAGATTCTTCGGAACCTGGCGGACCGGATCGCGGCCTGGCGTGCGGCCGGCGGGGCCGACGAGGCGCTGACCGCGGACTACCGCGGGTACAGCTGCACGCTGGGCGCCCGGGTGCGCGCGGACATGCCCGGCGGCCAGCAGATCGAGGGTCTCGCCCGAGCCGTCGACGACACCGGCCGACTGGTCATCGACACCGGAAGTGAAACGGTCACCGTGTCGGCCGGCGACGTCACCCGGCTGCGGCCGAACAGCTAGGGCGGGCCGTGGGTTATCCCGAGAGCGTGCTGGCCGAAGACGAACAGGTGGTGCTGCACCGGCACCCGCACGTCAAACGCCTGCTCGGTCCGGTGCTGGCGCTGCTGGCGGCCACCGCCTGCGCCGGCTTCGCATCCGGGTTCGTCAACCCGCGGGCCTGGGATCCCAACGCCAAGAACGTGGTCTTCGCGGTGATCTGGACGATCTGGCTGGTGGTGGTCGGCTGGCTGGCGCTCTGGCCGTTCCTGAGCTGGCTGACCACGCATTTCGTGGTCACCGACCGGCGCGTGATGTATCGGCACGGCTTGCTGACCCGCAGCGGCATCGACATCGCGCTGGCGCGGATCAACAGCGTGGAATTCGTGCACGGGCTCATCGACCGGATGCTGCGCACCGGGACGCTGATCATCGAGTCGGCGTCACAAGAACCGCTGGAGTTCTACGACATCCCGCGCGTGGAACAGGTGCACGCGCTGCTTTATCACGAAGTCTTCGACAACCCGTCCGCTGCGGGTTGATGCCGGGCCGGGCGCCGGAACAGGGTCACCACACCGGCGTGGCCGTCGGGTGAGGACTCGGCGGTCTCTTCCAAGGTGTCCTCGAGAGCCTCGACGAGCGCGCCGTCCTCGATGGAGGCGCTCAACGCCGAGTCCGGGGTGCGCCCGAACTCGTCGGGGAAGACCCAGCGGCGGAACGCCCAGAACCGGAACGCCATCTGCAGCAGGTTGCCGATGATGTAGGCCGAGATGAAGTCGGCGATGTTCTCCATGGTCAGCGACACCATCGGTGCCCGCAGCTGCAGGACGTAGCTGGAGAACCACAACGGCGCCATCGACAACAGCACGCCCACGCCGCTGACCCCGAAGAACAGCAGTGCCTCGTGGTGGCGCTCCCGGCCGCCCCGGTCCTTGAAGCTCCACTCACGGTTGAGGATGTAGGACGCGATCACCGCGACGATGCCCGAGATGACCTTGGCCGTGACCGGCTTGGGTTCCAAGATGGTCAGCTTGAGGGTGTAGAACAGCGCCGAGTCGATGACGAAGGTGGTCGCGCCGACAATGGCGAACTTGATCAACTCGTGGTGGCGCTCGGCCAGCGGCCGGATCACCCGCGGCAACCGGGCGATCGTGGCGTCGGTAAAAGACACAAGTCGCCAGTGTACGGACTTAGCCGGATCCCTGCCTAATGACTGGGTAACGCCGTAGCCGGAACGGCGTGACACGATATTGCCCGTGCCAGTGCCCTCCACGCCCCCGGCTGCAACGCCGGCGCCCGCAACCGGGCGCTACCCCCAGGTCGCCATGGTCGGCGGCGGTCAGCTGGCCCGGATGACCCACCAGGCCGCGATCGCGCTCGGTCAGCGACTACGGGTGCTGGCCGGAGCGACCGACGAACCGGCGGCTCAGGTCACCCCCGATGTGGTCATCGGATCGCACACCGACCTCGACGATCTGCGTCGGGTCGCGGCCGGGGCCACCGTCTTGACCTTCGATCACGAGCACGTCCCCGGCGAGCTGTTGGACAAGCTGGTGGCCGAGGGAGTCAACGTGGCCCCGCCACCGGCCGCCTTGCGCCACGCCCAGGACAAGCTGGTGATGCGTCGCAAGCTGGCGGCACTGGGGGCTCCGGTGCCCCGGTTCGCCGCGATCGAGACCGCTGCGGGGATGGCGGCCCTCGACGAGTTCGGGGCGCAGACCAGTGGCGCGATGGTGGTGAAGGCGGCCCGGGGCGGTTACGACGGGCGCGGGGTGTCGATCGTCGACGATGCGGCCGGGGCGCGGGCCGCCGTCGCCGACTATCTGGCCTCCGGGGTGCCGGTGCTGGTCGAGGAGCGGGTGGCGATGCGGCGGGAGCTCTCCGCGCTGGTCGCCCGATCACCATTCGGCCAGGGCGCGGCGTGGCCGGTGGTGGAGACGGTGCAGCAAGACGGGATCTGCGTGGCGGTGATCGCGCCGGCCCCCGAGCTGTCCGACGAGTCGGCGGCCGCCGCACAGCAACTGGCGCTGCGGCTGGCCGATGAGCTCGGCGTGGTCGGGGTGCTCGCCGTCGAACTCTTCGAGACGGTGGACGGCGAGTTGCTGGTCAACGAGCTGGCGATGCGGCCGCACAACTCCGGGCACTGGACCATGGACGGCGCGGCCACCAGCCAGTTCGAACAGCATCTGCGCGCCGTACTGGACTATCCGCTCGGCGCCACCGACCCGGTGGTGCCGGTGACCGTGATGGCCAACGTGCTCGGCGCGCCCGAGCCGCCGGCGATGACGATCGACGAACGACTTCACCACCTGTTCGCCCGCTATCCCGACGCGCGCGTGCACCTCTACGGCAAGGATGAGCGGCCCGGCCGCAAGATCGGGCACATCAACCTGCTCGGTGACGATGCGGCAGGTTCGGCGGAGCTGCGTGAGCGAGCTGAAAGCGCGGCACACTGGTTGTCGCACGGAATCTGGACGGACGGATGGGACCCGCATGAGTGAGCACAAGCCCGGTCCCCGGGTCGGCGTGATCATGGGCAGCGACAGCGACTGGTCGGTGATGGAGGAGGCGGCCATGGCGCTGGCCGAGTTCGACATCCCGTTCGAGGTCGGGGTGGTCTCGGCGCACCGCACCCCGCAACGGATGTTCGACTACGCCCGTGACGCCGCCGGCCGCGGCATCGAGGTGATCGTCGCCGGGGCGGGCGGGGCGGCGCATCTGCCCGGGATGGTGGCTTCGGCCACACCGCTGCCGGTGATCGGCGTTCCGGTTCCGCTGGCGCGCCTGGACGGACTGGACTCGTTGCTGTCGATCGTGCAGATGCCGGCCGGGGTGCCCGTGGCCACCGTTTCCATCGGCGGCGCACGCAACGCCGGTTTGCTGGCAGTGCGAATCCTGGCCGCCGCCGACCCGGCGCTACGGGCCCGGATGGCGGCTTTCCAGCAGCAGCTGGCGGACACCGTGCTTGCGAAGGACGCCGCACTTCAAGGTAAAGTTACCGGCGAGTAGCTTAGGAGGCTGTCATGGCTGGGTGGGCCGGAAATCCCTCGTTCGACCTGTTCCAACTCCCCGAAGAGCACGACGAGTTGCGGGCCGCGATCCGCGCCTTGGCCGAGAAGGAGATCGCTCCGTACGCCAAGGAGGTCGACGAGCAGGCCCGCTTCCCCGAGGAGGCGTTGGCGGCACTGAATTCGTCGGGTTTCAATGCGGTGCACGTGCCCGAGGCCTATGGCGGGCAGGGTGCGGACTCGGTGGCGGCCTGCATCGTGATCGAGGAAGTCGCGCGCGTCGACGCATCTGCATCATTGATTCCCGCCGTTAACAAGCTGGGCACCATGGGGCTGATCCTGTCTGGCTCCGAGGAGCTGAAGCAGCAGGTGCTGCCGGGCCTGGCCGCCGGTGAGGTGATGGCCTCCTACGCGTTGAGCGAGCGGGAGGCCGGCAGTGACGCCGCGGCGATGCGCACCCGCGCCAAGGCCGACGGCGACGACTGGATCCTCAACGGGTCCAAGTGCTGGATCACCAACGGCGGCAGGTCCAGTTGGTACACCGTGATGGCGGTGACCGACCCCGACTTGGACGCCAACGGCATCTCGGCGTTCATGGTCCACGTCGACGACGAGGGCTTCACCGTCGGGCCCAAGGAGCACAAGCTCGGCATCAAGGGCTCGCCGACCACCGAGTTGTACTTCGAGAACTGCCGCATCCCCGGCGACCGGATCATCGGCGAGCCCGGCACCGGGTTCAAGACCGCGTTGCGGACCCTGGACCACACCCGCCCGACCATCGGCGCGCAGGCCGTCGGCATCGCGCAGGGCGCCCTGGACGCCGCGATCGACTACACCAAGGATCGCAAGCAGTTCGGCAAGAACATCAGCAGCTTCCAGGGCGTGCAGTTCATGCTGGCCGACATGGCGATGAAGATCGAGGCGGCCCGGCTGATGGTCTACTCGGCCGCGGCGCGCGCCGAGCGCGGCGAGACCGAGCTGGGCTTCATCTCCGCGGCATCGAAGTGCTTCGCCTCCGATGTGGCCATGGAGGTCACCACCGACGCCGTGCAGTTGTTCGGCGGGGCCGGCTACACCACCGACTTCCCCGTCGAGCGGATGATGCGTGACGCCAAGATCACCCAGATCTACGAGGGCACCAACCAGATTCAGCGTGTCGTGATGAGCCGGCACCTCCTGCGTTAAATTGGCTCGATGACATCCCGGATCGAGACCGCCCGTGCGGCGCGCCAGGCGTTCATCGACACGGTCGACGGACTCAGCGACGCGGAGTTCGACCACGCCACCACGTTGTGCGCGGGCTGGTCACCGCGCGATGTGCTGGCGCACCTGATCGGCACCACCGAGATCGGCCGGTACCTGCGGGCACCGTGGCGGCTGCACAAGATCAACGCCGAGATCGTGGCGGCCGGGCGGCTTCGCGACCGCGACGAGATCATGGCCGCGGGCCGGCGCTGGGCGCAGGTGCCCGACCGGGCGATGGCCGGCTTCCTGCTGGGCGACGTGGCCATGCATCACCAGGACGTGCTGCGCGGGCTGGGGCGGTCCCGGGAGATCCCGCCGGCCGAAGAGGCCGCGATCCTCGCCGAAGGTATGAGCCTGGCCGTGCAGAAGCTGCAGCCGACGTTGCTGCGGTATCGGGTGGAGCCCACCAACGGGATCGGCCGGCCCCGTGGCCGTGGCATCGTGGTCCGTGGCACCGCCGAGGCGCTGGGGCTGTGGCTGGGCGGCAGAGACATATCCGATGTCGAGATCGGCTCCGTTCGCCCCGCCTAGGAGAGCTTCATGCCAGGACTTCTGCCCGACGTCGATCCCGACGGATTGCTGGAGTATTCGGTCGTCTACACCGACCGCGCGCTCAACCACATGTCGGTGCGTTTCCGCGACGTCATGACCGACGTCTCGGCCATGCTGCGTGAGGTGTACCGCGCTGATGCGGCAATCCTGGTGCCCGGCAACGGAACATGCGGCATGGAGGCGGTCGCACGGCAGTTCGCCAATGGTGCCGACGTGCTCGTGGTGCGCAACGGGTTCTTCAGCTACCGGTGGAGTCAGATCCTGGAGACCACCGGCATCACCGACGCCGTTACGGTGCTCACCGCGCGCCCGGCGGGCGACGGCGAACAGGACCCCTGGATGCCCCCCGCCATCGACGAGGTCGAGGAGGCGATCGCGCGCACCCGGCCGGCGGTGGTGTTCGTCCCGCACGTTGAGACCGCCAGTGGAATCCTGCTGCCCGACGACTATCTGGCGCGCGTCGGAGCGGCGACGACGGCGGTGGGCGGCCTGTTCGTACTGGACTGCATCGCCTCCGGTGCGGTCTGGGTCGACATGACAGCGCTCGGTGTCGACGTGTTGGTCACCGCGCCGCAGAAGGGCTGGAGTGCCGAACCGGGCTGCGCCATGGTCGGCCTGTCCGGCCGGGCGCTGGCGGCCCTGGAGCGCACCCGGAGCACCAGCTTCGCGCTGGACCTCAAGAAGTGGCGGGAGATCATGGCGGCCTACGAGAACGGTGGCCATGCCTATCACGCGACCATGCCGACCGGGGTCATCGGCCGGCTGCGCGACGCCATGGCCGAGACCCGCGACCGCGGTTTCGGCGAGGTGGCCGACCGGCAGTTCACCCTGGGGCGCAAGGTGCGTGCGCTGCTGGCCGAACGTGGCTTCCCCAGCGTGGCCGCACCGGGCTTCGAAGCCCCCGGGGTGGTAGTCAGCTACACCACCGACCCCGAGATCCGCTCCGGGAGAAAGTTTCTGGGGCAAGGGCTGCAGACGGCCGCCGGGGTGCCGCTGCAATGCGGCGAGCCGGCGACATTCAGCACCTTCCGGGTGGGGCTGTTCGGCCTGGACAAGCTGGCCGACATCGAGGGGACCGTCGCGCGGCTTTGCTCCGCGATCGACCGGATCAGCTGAGCCCGGGCGCCATGACCGAAGCCGATCCGGCCCGCGCATCGAGCATCTACCTGGCCGCCGCCGAGGGCGGCACCGGCAAGGCCGTCATCGCGCTGGGGCTGCTGCACCTGTTGGCCGCCTCGTCGGCGCGGGTGGGGGTGTTCCGCCCGATCGTCCGCTCCCTCGAGCGGCCCGATGAGCAACTCGAGCTGCTACTGGCGCACGCCACCGCCAGGATCGACGACCACGGCAGCTGTCGCGGCGTGACCTACCAGCAGGTCTACGCCGACCGGGAAGCCGCGCTGGGCGAGATCGTCACCCGGTTCCACGAGGTGGCGCGCCACTGCGACACGGTGTTGGTGGTCGGCAGCGACTACAGCGACGTGGTCAACCCGAGCGAGTTGACGTTCAACGCCCGCGTCGCGGTGAACCTCGACGCGCCGCTGGTGCTGGCCATCAACGGTCACAACCGAGGGGCGCAAGACATCGCGGAGATCACCGCGCGCTGCCTGGCCGAGGCGACGGCCGTACATGCGCGCCCGGCGGCGGTGATCGCCAACCGCTGCGACCCCGACCGGTTGCGACAGATCACCGAGGCGATCTCGGGTCAGCCGGCCGCCGCCGACCTCCCGGCGTTCGCCGTTCCGGAGGTGGCGCTGCTATCGGCGCCGACGATGGCCGAGCTCTGCGCGGCGCTCGACGGCACCGTCTACAGCGGTGACCCGGAGCTGCTGCGCCGGGAGGCGCTGAGCGTCATGGTCGGCGGCATGACCGCCGAGAACATCCTGGACCGGCTCACCGAGGGCCAGGTGGTGATCGTGCCGGCCGATCGTTCCGACGTACTGCTGGCGTTGGTGAACGCCCATGATGCACAGGGCTTTCCGTCGCTGGCCGGGATCATTCTCAACGGCGGGCTGCTGCCGCACCCGGCCATCGACAAGCTGGTCAAGGGGCTGCGCCCCACGCTGCCGCTGATCGCCACCGGCCACCGCACCTATGACACCGCCGAGCAGGTGTCGCACACCAGGTCCCGGATCACCGTCGATTCGCTGCGCAAGATCGACACCGCACTGCAGGTGATGGCCGACCACGTCGATGGCGCCGAACTGGCCGAACGGATCCGGGTCCCGGCGTCGACGGTGGTGACCCCGCAGATGTTCGAGTACCGGCTGCTGGAACGGGCCCGGGCCGACCGCCGCCACATCGTGCTGCCGGAGGCCACCGATGACCGGATCCTGTTGGCCGCCGGCCGGTTGCTGTCGCGCGGCATCGTGGACCTGACGCTGCTCGGGGTGGAGGATGTGGTGCGCGGGCGCGGCGCCGAACTCGGCGTCGACCTGGCTGCGGCGCAGGTGGTCGACCCGGCCAGCAGCGGGCTGCTGGATTCGTTCGGTGCGGAATACACCCAGCTGCGCGCCCACAAGGGCATGACCGAGGACCGCGCCCGCGAGATCATGCGCGACATCTCCTATTTCGGCACCATGATGGTGCAACTCGGTATCGCCGACGGCATGGTGTCCGGTGCGGCGCACACCACCGCCCACACCATCCGGCCGGCGTTCGAGATCATCCGGACCGCGCCGGGGGTGTCGACGGTGTCCAGTGTGTTCCTGATGTGCCTGTCGGACCGGGTGCTGGCCTACGGCGACTGTGCGGTGGTGCCCGATCCGACCGTCGAGCAACTCGCCGATATCGCCATCTCATCGGCGGCCACCGCCGCGGCGTTCGGTATCGAACCCCGGGTGGCGCTGCTGTCGTATTCCACCGGTGAATCCGGGGCCGGGGCGGGTGTCGACAAGGTACGTGCCGCAACGGCATTGGTGCACCAGCGGCGCCCCGATCTGCTCGCCGACGGGCCGATCCAGTACGACGCCGCGGTCGATGCGGGAGTGGCCGCGGCCAAACTGCCGGATTCGGCGGTGGCCGGACGGGCCACCGTGCTGGTCTTCCCCGACCTCAACACCGGCAACAACACCTACAAGGCGGTGCAGCGCAGCGCCGGCGCGGTGGCGATCGGGCCGGTGCTGCAAGGCCTGGCCAAACCGGTCAACGACCTCTCGCGTGGCGCGCTGGTCGACGACATCGTCTACACGGTGGCGATCACCGCGATCCAGGCGCAGGAGGCGGCCCGGTGAGAACGGTGTCGGCCGGGCTGGTGCTGGTGCTCAACTCCGGCTCGTCGTCGATCAAGTTCCGGCTCATCGACCCGGTGGCCGGCACCGCGGTGGTGTCCGGGCTGGTGGAGCAGATCGGTGAGCCTGACTCGGCGGTCACCGACCACGCCGCCGGGCTGCGGCTGATCCATCAACGGCTGGCCGATTCCGGGGTGGACCTCGGTGAGGTTCGAGCGGTAGGCCACCGGGTGGTGCACGGCGGCACCAAATTTCACGCACCGACCCTGATCACTGACGCGGTGGTGGCAGAGATCAAGCGGCTCGCCGAGTTGGCGCCGCTGCACAACCCGCCCAACGCGATCGGCATCGAGGTGGCGCGCGCCGACTTCCCGGACGTACCGCACGTGGCGGTGTTCGACACCGGCTTCTTCCACTCCCTGCCGGCGGCCGCCGCCACCTATGCGATAGACCGCGAGGTGGCAAGCCAGTACGGCATCCGCCGGTACGGGTTCCACGGCACCTCGCACGAGTACGTCTCCGGTGAGGCCGCGCTGTTGCTGGGCCGCGAGCCCGCGGAGGTGAACACCATCGTGTTGCACCTGGGCAACGGTGCGTCGGCGTCGGCGGTGCGGGGCGGGGTGGCCGTCGAGACCTCGATGGGTCTGACGCCGCTCGAGGGGCTGGTGATGGGAACCCGCTGCGGCGACATCGATCCCGGCGTGCTGTTTCATCTCAACCGCACCGCCGGCCTGGGCGTCGACAAGCTCGATGAGTTGCTCAACCGCCGCTCCGGGCTGCAGGGACTGTGCGGGGTCAACGATTTCCGCGAACTGCTACACCAGGTTTCACACGGTTCGCCGGCCGCGAAGCTGGCCTACGACGTCTACATCCACCGGCTGCGCAAGTACATCGGCGCCTACCTGGTGGTGCTGGGCCGCGTCGACGCGATCGCCTTCACCGCGGGAGTGGGGGAGAACGTCGCCGCGGTGCGCGAGGACGCACTGGCCGGCCTGGACGGCCTGGGCATCGTCGTCGACCCGCAGCGCAATCGCGGCGGCAACGGTGCGCGGATCATCTCCGCCGAGCACTCGCGCAGCACTGTGCTGGTGGTTCCCACCAACGAGGAACTGGCGATCGCCCGGGCGGCCTGGCAATTCGTCTGACCCGGCCCCGATGCGCCGGCTCAGCCCGGCGGTTTCTCGCCCAACAGATCCGCGTTGTGCTGGCCGGGTGACGGCGGAGCGCCGGTGGCCACCGCCTCGAACGAGCCGTAGCGGGCCGGGGTTCGCACTACGGTGACCGCGTCGTCGCCGTCGCCGATTCGCAGCGCCAGCCGGTTCTCGGCGAACAGCGCGGTGTCGACGACCTGCTTCCAGGTGTTGGCCAGGCACGCCATCAGGCCGTTGCGCTGCAACCGAGCCACCCATTCGGCCGATGTCGCCGAGGCCAGCGTGGTCTCCAGCTCGTCGGTGAGCTCGGCGTAGTTGATCGACCGGGAGCGCTGATCGGCGAATCGCGGATCCTCGACCAGGTCGGGCCGGCCGATGGTGCGGCACAGGATGTCCCAGTGCTTGGGGGTGTAGGCGCTGATGACGACGTGGCCGTCAGCGGTGGCGAAGGCGTCCGACGGCTGGGTGGCGAAGCCGACGCCCTTGCGGCGCTTGGCCGGCTGCCCGGCCGCGGGGCCGGCGGCAGCGGCCGCCGGCCGGTTCAGGTGCACGGTGAGCTGATTGGCCTGCAGGGCCACCGCCACGTCGTACATCGCCACTTCCACGACGTCGGCGACTCCGTGCCGCTCGCGGTTGAGCAACGCAGCCAGCACCGCCTGGGCCAGCACGTGCCCGCTGGCGTTGTCGACCAGCTGGAACGGGATGATCTGTGGTTTGCCGTCCGGGGTGCGCATGCCCGAGGTCATCCCGGCCTCGGCCGCCACCATCAGGTCGACCCCCGGCCGGTCGCCGTTGGGGCCGTTGCCGCCGTAGGCCGACAACCGCGCGTAGACCAGCTTCGGGTTTCGCGTCCGCAATTCGTCGGGCCCTAGCCCCAGCCGTTCCATCACGCCGGGCCGGAACGCCTCCAGCACGACGTCGGCGGTGTCGACCAACGACAGGATCTGCTGTTTGGGCCCGTCGGCCCGCAGATCGGCGGTCACCGACTTCTTGCCGCGGTTGTTGGGCAGAAAGTAGACGGCCAGCGGCGGACGACCCGGCAGCACCGAGGTGATCTGCCGGCTGGCCTCGCCGCCCGGCGCCTCCACCTTGATGACCTCGGCGCCCAGGTCGGCCAGTACCTGGCCGGCCAGCGGCCCGGCCACGTTCTGGGTGAAGTCCAGCACGCGGAATCCGTCCAGTGGTCTCGGTCCCGAATCGTCGGTCATCTGCTCAGCCCTCTCCGATGCCGGCCGGACGGCCCGGCGAGCCGACGTCCGGCGATGATGAGCAACACCATGAACACGATAGGCACAGTGCCCGGATCCCGGGCGTATGCCGATGCCCGATCCGCTTGAGTCGGGGTAAGGTTCGGTGCTGTGAAATCCGGCCGATGGTCTGTGTTGCCGACCCTGCTCGCTGTTGGCGCACTTGCCGTTTCGGCGTGCGGTGGCTCCGCTGAGGAGGCGGGCCCGCCGGCCGGGCCGGAGTCGACGGTGGATTGCGGCGGCAAGCAGGACCTGCATGCCGCCGGTTCGGTTGCCCAGCAGAACGCGATCGCACAGTTCGGCTACGCCTACAGCCGGGCCTGCCCGGGGCAGACGCTGAACTACACCGCCAACGGCTCGAGTGCCGGGGTCGACGACTTCCTCGCCGCCGAGACCGACTTCGCCGGCACCGATGTGGCGCTGGATCCGGCCAAAGGGCAGCCGGAACGGGCCGCGGAGCGGTGCGGATCACCGGCATGGCACCTGCCGACGGTGTTCGGCCCGATCGCGGTCACCTTCCACATCAGCGGAGTCGGCGCGCTCAACCTCGACGGCCCGACCGTGGCGAAGATCTTCAACGGCACGATCGGCACCTGGGACAACCCCGCCATCAAGGCGCTCAATGCGGGTGTGGCGCTGCCGTCGACACCCATCCACGTGGTGTACCGCAGCGACAAGTCCGGGCTCACGGCCAACTTCCAGCGCTATCTCGAGAGCGCCTCGGACGGCGCCTGGTACGCCGCCGACGGCGAGACGTTCAACGGCGGCGTCGGCGAGGGCGCCGTCGGCAACAACGGCACCTCGGCGGCGCTGCAGAACACCGACGGCTCCATCAGCTACAGCGAGTGGTCGTTCGCGGCGGGAAAGCAGTTGCCCATGGCCCAGATCATTGCCACCGCCGGCGACCGGCCGGTGTCCATCTCCGCCGAGTCGGTCGGCAAGACGATCGCCGGCGCGAAATTTGCGGCGGGCTCCGGTCACGGCAACGACCTCGTGCTGGACATGTCGTCGCTGTACAAGCCGAGCACGCCGGGCGCCTACCCGATCGTGTCGGCGACCTATCAGCTCGTCTGCTCGAAGTACGCCGACGCCGCCACCGCAACAGCGGTCAGGGCGTTCCTGCAGGCCGCGGTCGGTCCCGGACAGGACGGCCTGGACCAGTACGGGTCGATCCCGTTGCCGGAAGCCTTCGCGGCCAAGGTGCTGGCCGCGGTGAACGCCGTCTCCTGACCGGTTGGCGGGTCGGCACCCACTAGGCTGATAGCCGGTCTTTCGCCGCGGATTCGCGGCACGGTGGTGCGCTGCGGTCGAAAGGAGTGTCGTCGGTGAACAACACCGAGCCCGGTTCGCGGGCCGGGTCACGGTTCGGCCCCTACCAGCTCGGCGACCTGCTGGGCCACGGCATCGTGGGTGAGGTCTACCGGGCCGAGGACACCCGCACCGACGAAATGGTGGCGCTGAAGCTGATCTCCGAATCGTTCTCCGGCGACGAGGCGTTCCGCAATCGGCTGGAAGACGAGGCCGAAGCCGCCGGTCAGTTGACCGAACCGCACGTGGTGTCGATCCGGGCCTACGGCGAGATCGACGATCTGCTGTACGTGGAGACCGACCTGGTCGAAGGCACCGACCTGGCCACCGTGTTGGCCGACGGCGGCCCGTTGAGCCCGCCGCGGGCGGTGGCCGTGGTGCGGCAGATCGCCGCGGCGCTGGACGCCGCCCACAACGCCGACGTCGTCCACCGCGATGTCAAACCCGCCAACATCCTGGTCACCGACGACGACCTGGCCTACCTGATGGACTTCGGGGTGGCCGCGGCGATCGCCGACCCCGGGAAGCCCGTCGACCCGGCGACCGGCTCGGTGGCCTATATGGCGCCCGAACGGCTGACCGGCGAGCAGGTCACCCACCTCGCCGATATCTACGCACTGGCCGCCGTGCTGGCCGAGTGCCTGAGCGGAGTGCCCGCGTTCACCGCCGACACCGTCGACGCCGCGCTGCAGGAACGCCGGACGGCCGCCGCCCCTCGCCCCAGCAGGGCGCGCCCGGGACGCGTTCCCGCCGCCATCGACGACGTGCTGGCCCGCGGCATGGCCCGCAAACCCGAGGACCGCTACAGCAGCGCCGGGGAGCTGGCCGCCGCCGCCTACCAGGCGCTGACCGAGCCCGAACGCCATCAGGTGAGCAGGATCCTGCGGCGAGGCGAACCGGCGCTGCACCTGTCCGGCGGTCTGGAACCCGAGACCAGGCCCGACGCCCGCCCCGACACCGGAGTCGGCGGCTGGGGCGGACCGTTCCCGGTGTCCCCGCTGCTGCAGACCGACCCGGCCGCCGAGACCCCGCCGATGCCGACCGCGTCGCGTCGCCGCCGATCACCAGCCAGGACTGGCCGGTGGCGGCGGGTTCGGCGGCTTCGCGGCCGCCTGATTCGCTTTCCGGCCAGCTCAGCTCGCACCACCACTCCGCGGGTACCGCGCCGGTGCTGCCCGCCGCGGGAGCCACGCCGGAGGCGGCCGGCCCAGGGCTGCGCCGGATCTCCACGGTGTCGATCCAGTGTCGGGTGTGCTGCCACGGTGTTGCGGGCAGCACCGGGTGCGGTTCGGGCGGATGCGGGGTCTGCGGCGGCTGAGCGGTGTGGGTGCGGTTGAGGTTGGTGTGGAAGCTGATCGCGTCGTCGGCGTTGCGGGTCAGGGTTCCGACGCTGTGGTGGTGGCCGCCGAGCGACTCGCACGTGTCGGCGATCGCGTGCGTCAGGATCGGGTGCGCGCTGACCTCGACGAACGTGGTGTGTTCTGCGGCCGCGGCGGCGATGGCCTGGGCCAGCAGCGCAGGCTGGCGGACGTTGCTGACCCAGTAGTCGGCGTCCAGCAGTGGCATACCCCCGGCCGGCATGGCGGTCTCGGTCACGGTGGAGAAGAACGGGATGGTGGCGACCTCGGGAGTCAGGCCCGCCAGTGCCGCTTGCAGTTCGGGCAGGATCGGATCCATCAACGCGGTGTGCGAAGCGACTTCCATGTTGACCCGCCGGGCGAACTTGTTTCCGGCGCTGACCGCCGCGATGACGGCATCCACCGGCGCCACCGGGCCGGCCACCACGGTCTGCTTGGGCGACAGGTAACCGGCCACGCTGACGTCGGGGTAGCCGGCCAGCAGCGCCTCGGTGGCCTCGCTGTCCAGGTTGAGCAGCGCCACCGCGCCCTGCCCGGCCTGCTGCGACATCAACCGGGAACGGGCCGCGATCACCCGGAATCCATCGGCCGTGCTCAGTGCCCCGGCGACGACCGCCGCGGTCACCTCACCCATGGAGTGGCCGATGACGGCGTCGGGGTGCACCCCGTGGGAGCGCCACAGTTCGGTCAGGGCCAGTTGCAGTCCCATCAGGACGGGCTGCACCTGCGCGTCACCGCTGATCGCTTCACCGCCGGAGATCACCTGCCACAGCGAGAATCCGACGTGTTCGACGAACACCGGTTCCAGCAGCGCCAGTGCGCGGGCGAACGCCGGTTCGTCGGTGAGCAGTTGCCGGCCCATGCCGGCCCAGTGCGAGCCCTGCCCGGAGTACACGAACACGGTGCCCGGCCCGCACGGCCCGTCGTGCGGGCCGACAACGCCGCTACCGGACCCGTCGCCGGAGGTGCCGGCGGCCAGCGCCTGCAAACCGCGCACCGCCTGCTCCCGGTCGCGGGCGCATACGGTGGCGAACTGCGCCTGCCTGGCGCGGTGGTGGTTGAGGGTGTGCGCGACGTCGGGCAGTTCGATCTCGGCGCCGTCGCCCGCCAGCCAGGCGGCCAGGTCGCCGGCGGTCGCGGCGATCCGCTCCGGGGTCCGCCCCGAGATCACCAGCGTCGTGACCGCCGGATCGGGTTCGCGCGCAGCGATTTTGGCGGGCGGCGCCTGCTCGATCACCACGTGGGCGTTGGTGCCGCCGAAGCCGAACGAGGAGACGCCGGCGCGTCGCGGGTGCTCGGTGGACGGCCAGGGCTGTTGTTCGGCGACGACCTTCAGGCGCAGCTGGTCGAACGAGATGTGCGGGTTGGGCGTGTTGAAGTGCAGGTTGCGCGGGATCTGCCCCCGTTGCACGGCCAGCACCGACTTGATGAAGCCGACCATGCCCGCGGCCGCTTCCAGGTGGCCGAGGTTCGACTTGGCGGCGCCGAGCAGCAGCGGCGCATCCACCGGGCGTCCCCGTCCCAGCACCGTGCCCAGCGCCCGCGCCTCGATCGGGTCGCCGAGCAGCGTTCCGGTGCCGTGGGTTTCGACGTAGTCGACTTCCTGCGGCGTGATCCCGGCGTCGGCGTAGGCCGAGCGCAACACCGCCATCTGGGCGGCCGGATTGGGTGCCAGCAGGCCGTTGGAGTGGCCGTCGGAGTTGATCGCCGATCCGCGGACCACCGCCAGCACCCGGTCGCCGTCGCGGCGCGCGTCGGACAGCCGCTTGAGCACCACCACACCGCAGCCCTCACCGCGGACGAAGCCGTCGGCGTCCGCGTCGAATGCGTGGCATGCGCCGGTCGTCGACAGGGCGCCGCTCTGGTCGAAACCGCGGAACACCGCCGGGGACATCAGCAGGTTCACCCCGCCGGCGATGGCGGTCTCACACTCCCCGGTCCGCAGGCTCCGGCACGCCAGGTGCAGGGCGACCAGCGATGAGGAGCACGCGGTGTCCACCGTCACCGAGGGCCCGCGCAGGTCCAGGAAGTACGAGAGCCGGTTGGCGATGATGCTCAGGGCGCCGCCGGCGTTGCTCCAGGCGTCCACGCCGGTCAGGTCGGCCGACGCGTGACAGCCGTACTCGGTGATGCTGGCCCCGACGTACACGCCGGTCTGCGAGCGCCGCAACGAGGTTGCCGGAATTCCGGCGTGCTCCAACGCTTCCCACGCCACTTCCAGCAGCAGTCGCTGCTGCGGGTCCATCTTGACGGCTTCCCGGCTGGAGATCTCGAAGAACTCTGCATCGAAGGCCGCGATGTCGCTCAAGAACGAGCCCCAGCGGGTGGTGCGGGCGATGGCGCTCGAGACCTCCGGCGACCCGTCGTCGAACGGCGCCCACCGATCGGCCGGCACTTCGGTGACCGCGTTGCCGCCGTCGATCAGGAACTGCCACAGCGCATCCGGCGAGTTGATATCACCGGGGAACCGGCAACCCAGGCCGATCACCGCGATGGGCTCGTCGGTGCCGAACCGGCCGGGCTCGGGTCCGGTCTCCTCGTCGGCGGACTCCGGCTCGATGAGGAACCGCGCCAACTCGGTGACCGACGGATGCTGCCAGAGCTCCACCGGCGACACTTTGCGGCCGAGCAGCTCCGACAGCTCACCGCAGAGCACCACAGCGTCGCGGGACCCGACGCCCAGATCGTTCAGCGACGCGTTGAAGTCGATCTCGTCGGGGCTGCAACCGATATTGGTGACCAGATAGTCGGCCAACCAGTGGCGCAGGGCTTCTTCGTCAAATGCTGCGGTCATGAGGGGAACCCGATTCCCACTAGATCCCGTCCCATCCGGCCGGAGCCGATTCCACGCTGTCGAACAGCTCATTCAACACACTGTCGGCCGACTCGGTCAGCTCGCCGCCGGCGGCAGCCGGGTCGTCGCCGGAGTCCTCCTGCGGCAGCAGTTTGCCGGTCAGGTGGGCAGCCAGCGCCGCAGTCGTCGGGTGGTTCCACAGCATCGTCGCCGACAGCTCCAGGCCGACCAGCGCTTCGATGTCGCGCCGGACCGCCATGGCCATCACCGAGTTAAGGCCGAGCTCGGCAAACGGCCGGTCCAGCGCCAGCTCGGCCTCCGGCATACGAAGCTCGCGGGCCAGGATGCTGCGCAACCCGATTTCCAGCTCGCTGAGTATCTCATCGGCGGGTAGTTGCGCCCAGTCGCGGGTCGGTCCGCCGGCGTCGGCAGCGGAGGATCCCGGCTTCCCGACGGCGCCTTCCCGGGGCAGCGGAACCATCACTGCCTGGGCGACGTCGTAGTGCTCGACGTGGTCCCAGGCGGCGAAGGCCTCGGCCGGGGAGATCGGCCGGGAGCCCATCCGCTCCAACTCGTGCAGCACGACGTGGGCCTCGGCGCCGAAGCCGAGGTCTTTCCATGCCACCCAGTCCAGGCTGACGCTGTGGCAGCCCCGCCGGTGCCGGGCGCGGGCCAGCCCGTCGAGGTAGGCGTTCGCACTCGCGTAGGCGCCCTGGCCGGGCACCCCGAATACCGCGCCCGCCGCGGCGGTCATGAAGAAGAAGTCCACGCTCGCCGGCGGGAACAGTTCGTGCAACACCTGGGCGCCGGCGATCTTCGGCCACATGGTGGCCCGCAGCCGGTCGTCGTCGACCTCGGTCAGCAGCTGCCCCTCGGTGATACCGGCGGCGTGGATGATGCCCCGAATCGGCGGTGCGCCGGCGGCATCCCGGCGAGCCAGCAGTTCGGCCACCGCCTCTCGGGAGCCGATGTCGAGCGCGGCCACGTCGACGCTGACACCGCGGCGTTCCAGCGCGCGGATGGCGGCGATCCGGCG
>NZ_QMEX01000279.1 GCF_003284925.1 Mycolicibacter senuensis | reverse complement strand
CGCGGCCAGCACCGCCTCGTCGCTGACGGTGGATTCCAGCTGCCCGGAGCCACCGAGCAGCTCCGAGGACACCGGCAGGCCGGCGATGGTGCCCGGACCACTGGCCGGGCTGTGCACCCGTCCGCCGATCACCAGCGCGTAGCCGACCGTCTCACGGGCGTACACGTAGAGGCTGGTGGAGCTGTCCGCGACCGGGCGCCGTACCCCCAGCAACAGTTCGGCGCCGGCCATCGCGTCGACGTGAGAGGCCACCGACACCGGCAGTCGCAGTTCCTCGGCCAGCACCGGCCCGACCGGTGCGGCCGTCCAGCCCAGCCGGGGGTGATCGACGTAGCCGGTGGCGCCGTCCACCGCCCCGCCGGTCGCGACCCCGACCCACAGCGGGCGCCGCTTGCTCCAGCGGGTCAGATAGCGGCGGGCACTGGCGGCCAGTGACGCCAGCGCCGGCGCCGCGCCGTTGGCCGGGGTGGGGATCTCGACGACGTCCAGCGTGCGGCCGAGCAGGTCGGTGGCCACGATGCTGGTCGTCTTCGCCCCGATGTGCAGGCCCAACGCCAGGAACGGTTCGTGGTTGACCACCACCGGCCGGCGCGGGCGTCCGATCGCCCCGGAGGTCGCCAGGTCGGCGCGCTCGAGCAGCAGCCCGGCCTCCAGCAATGCACTGACCTGTCGATTGACGGTGGCGACGCTCAGTGAGGTGGCACCGGCGATGGCCTCACGTGCGATCGGGCCGCGCTGGCGAACGGCGGCGAAAACCGCGGCGCCTGCGTTGTCCGGCAATTGCAGCGACGGAGCCACCACACGCGGATGCGAGCGGGGGCGGTGATGAGAGACGGAGGTGAGGGGAGTGCGCACGCTGTGGTCCTTGTCTACAAGAGTCCGGTGGGGGCTGGCTGCAGCTGAGACCCGGCGAACTCTCCTCAAGGAGCGCTACTCGCAGCGGGTCAAGCGCAGCAACATGCGCGGCGACAACACGCGCCGTGGGCGAGGCGACAGACCGCCGTCAGATAGCGGGCACTGCGGTACATAGCCGGAAAATGTATCACGACCACCGGGGGCGAGCCGACGGCCCCGGTATTGACGGATTTGCAAATTCCAGCCGTACCCGGGCCCGGCGAGGGCTACCTTGAGAACAGGTGTGATTTACATCATATTTCCGTGAGCGGTCCGCAAGGAGGCGTGGTAGCGATGGCTGGTCGCCGCAACCCCGGGTGCGCAAACCGTTCAGGCCACGCCGGAATCCGGCGGGCCCGACGCGCCGGAGCGGCTGCCGGCACGGCGGTGGGAGCATTCGTGGCCTTGGGGATGTCCCCGTGGTCCGCGCCGGCCGCGCAGGCCGATCCATTCGACGAAGTCATCGCCACTGTCCTCGACAGTGTCGCGGGAGTCTTCGGTTTCGACCCGGGCATCGCCGAAGCCTCCTGGGAGCTGGGCGCGATGGCGGTGACCCCGCTGGCCGGCTTCGAGGAGACGGTTTCGCAGTGGGTTCAGGCCATCTGGCTGCCGCTGCACGAGGGCATGCAGGCCTGGATCGCCGCCGATGACCCGATCCTGGCCGGCCTCAACCAACTCAGCGAGGCGCTGGGCTTGGGGGCGATGATCGCGAACGGGGCTGACGGCACGGCAGCTCACCTCGATGGTTTCGATGGCGGTTGGCTGTTCGGTGACGGCGGTGCGGGCTACCACGGCGGGGTCACCGACGGTGGCTACGCGGTGGGCGCCGGCGGGGAC
>NZ_QMEX01000278.1 GCF_003284925.1 Mycolicibacter senuensis | reverse complement strand
TGGCAAAAACAACAACAAACAAAAACCACCAAACACACTATTGAGTTCTCAAACAACACGCCCCACCCGGACGCGCAGTCAACCCGCGGCTAAAAGCCGCGCGTCGGCAGTGCGGACAGATGAGTGCCCCGGAATCACTCTGTGAATCTCGTTCGATTCCGTGGGCTTGTCGCGCTGACCGGGTCTGCCCTGGTCGCGGCGACGTGCACTAAGTTACGCGAGGTGAAACTGGGAGTCAAATCCGCTGCTAGCAGGGCTATTTCGGCGCCTTCAAGATCAACTTCGTGCGGCGCCCGCTCCCCCGGGTTGCCCGGGTCGAGTCCTCGCTAACCACCCTGGACGCGTTGGACGCCGGCCACGTTGCGCTTGCCGCGGCGCACCACCAGCCACCGGCCGTGCAGGAAGTCCTCCGACTGCGGCGACCATTCCTCGCTGTCGATGCGGACGTTGTTCACCGAGACGCCCCCCTCGCCAATGGTGCGGCGGGCTGCCCCGCGACTGGCCGACAGCCCGGTGGCGACCAGCAGATCGACGATGCCGTCCGGGCTGCCCGGCGCCAATTGGGCCACCGGCGTCTCCTGCAGCGCCGCGGTGAGCGTTGCCTCGTCCAGCCGGGCCAGCTCCCCCCGGCCGAACAGGGCGTGGCTGGCCAGCTCGACGGCTTCGGTGGCCGCCTCGCCATGGACCAGGGTGGTGAATTCGCGGGCCAGCCGGCGCTGCGCGGACCGCTCCTGCGGTCGTTCGGCGGTGGCCTTCTCCAGCTCTTCGAGCTCGTCGGCGGACAGGAAGGTGAACCAGCGCAGGTAGCGGACCACGTCGGCGTCAGCGGTATTGAAGAAGTACTGGTACCAGGCGTACGGGCTGGTCATCTCCGGATCCAGCCAGAGGCTGCCGCCGCCGGTGGACTTGCCGAACTTGGTGCCGTCGGCCGCGGTCACCAGCGGGACGGTCAGCGCGTGCACGGTCGCACCCAGCTTCTGACGCACCAGCCGGACACCGGCGATGATGTTGCCCCACTGGTCGGAGCCGCCGATCTGCAGTGCGCAGCCGTACCGCCGGTACAGCTCCACGTAGTCGTTGGCCTGCAGCAGCATGTAGCTGAACTCGGTGTAGGAGATGCCCTCGGAATCCAGCCGGCGCCGGATGGTGTCGCGGTCGAGCATCACATTGACAGAGAAGTGTTTGCCCACGTCACGCAGGAATTCCACTGCCGACAGCGGCGCGGTCCAGTCCAGGTTGTTGACCACCACCGCGCCGGTGGGCCCGGTGTCGAAGTCGACGAAGCGCTCCAGTTGGCCCCGGATCCGCTCGGACCACTCGGCCACCGTGTCGGCGGTGTTCAGGGTGCGTTCGCCGGTTTCGCGGGGATCACCGATCAGGCCGGTGGCCCCGCCGGCCAGCACGATGGGCCGGTGGCCGGCGCGCTGGAATCGGCGCAACGCCAGTAGCGGCACCAGGTTTCCGGCGTGCAGGCTGGGCGCGGTGGGATCGAATCCGGCATAGACGGTGATCGGCCCGCCGGCCACTTCGGCACTCAGCGCATCCAGGTCGGTGGATTGGGCGATCAGGCCGCGCCAGGCCAGCTCGTCGAGAATCGTCGTCGGCATGAGTCGATTTTCCCGGATCAGTCGCTGGCGCCGGGCGCCGGTGCCCGCGGGCTTCGTCGGTAGGCCGAAACCTCGGGCTTCCCGGGCACCCACAATCGCCACGGCCGGTCGGCGGCCTGGCTGACGCCCACCCGCGGCCCGGCCCCGGCTTGGATGCACAGCACCTCCAGGCCGGATTCT
>NZ_QMEX01000277.1 GCF_003284925.1 Mycolicibacter senuensis | reverse complement strand
GCAGCCGCCGACGCCGGCGCGGATTTCGTCAAGACCTCCACCGGGTTTCACCCGGCCGGCGGGGCGTCGGTGCGCGCGGTGAGGCTGATGGCCGACGCCGTCGGCGGCAGCCTCGGCGTCAAGGCCAGCGGGGGCATCCGCAGCGCCGACGATGCGCTGGCGATGCTGGACGCCGGGGCGACCCGGCTGGGACTGTCGGGCACCCGGGCAGTGCTCGACGGGCTGGGCTAGCGTTTACAGCCTCGCGAAGCACTGGCTCGACGACGACGCTGGGATGGTGGCGTTCCGCGTCGAAAATTTCACCACCACACCGGACTCGGTGACCTGCGAGCTGTCGATGTGGATCCCCAGCGGCAGGTCGCCGGTCACCTTGCCGGTGAGGTCATCGAGGTTGCGCTGCACGGTCTCGCTGTCCAGGTCCTTGCCCAGCGCCTCGAGCTCCACCACCTCCAGGTGCAAGCCGTTGTCGACGATCTGCGGCTTGACGGTGGCGCGGTTGAGCAGGCCCTTGAGCTCGACGGTGCCGGTGTCCGGGTCGGTGCTGACCTTGCCCGTGACGATGCTGCCGATCACCGGGACCACATCCTGAATCGACTGCTTGATGCCGTCCGCCGGCCAGGTGATGGTGCCGTCCAGCGACCCGATGGTGCCTTTGGAATCAGCGCTCTTCTGCACGTGGACGTCGCGGATGTCCAGGTCCAGCTGCATGCCCTTGGCTTTGCGGATCTGGTTGCCGGCGGTCTGCACCGAGATGTGCGGATAGTCGCCCCGCAAGTACTGGGCCAGCACCGGCGGATCGGAGGCGAACGACACCGTGGCGCTGTCCTCCGCTTCGCACTGGACCGCGTCTGCGACCAGGCTCTTGGCCCGGTGCGTTGCATAGACCTGTCCGCCGAACAATGCGACCACCGCCACGACCAGCAGCACTGTCAGTGCCAGCAGCACTGCCGGCAGGCCGGTGAACCGATGCTTGCGATTAGCTGCCCCGGATGTGCTCATCACTGCAGGTTACAGGTGGGCAAAGCAGGGGTCGTCGCTCCGCGGGATGGCGGCGTCCCGGCTGGAGAACCGCGCCACCACGCCGGTGTCGGTGACCTGGATGCTGTCGGCCCGCACGCCGAGCGGGTAACGCTTCGTCAGTTCCCGGGCGAACCGGTCCAGCTCCGGCTGGATCGATTCGCGCGGCAGGGTCAGCGCGCCCAGGCCGGTGAGTTTCTGCACTTGCAGCGACAGGCCACCGTTGACCACCTCGGGCTTGACCACGACGGTGGCCAGGCCGAACGCGCCCTTGAGCTCGACGGTGCCGTCCTGGGCATTGGTCTTCAGGTCCGAGACCAGGTTGCCCAGCAGCGGGACCATCGACTGGACGGTCTCCTTGATACCGGCCGACGGCCAGGTCAGGGTGGCGTCCAGCGCGCCGATGGTGCCCTTGGAGTCGCCGGTGCCGTGCAGGTCGACGTCGAAGATATTCAGGTCGGCCGTCATCTGCTTGGCGTCCTTGACCTGGTTGCCCGCGGTGTGGATGGAGATGTTGGTGTAGTTGCCGGTGAAGTGCTGCCACAGGAACGGCGGTGTCACCCCGAACGACACCGTGGCCTTGTCGTGCACCACGCACTCGGTGGCCTTGGCCACCTTGTTGTCGGCGATCCGGCGGGCGATCAGTTCCGCGCCGATCAAACCGGCCAGTGCCAGTGCGATCACCGTGACGAAGATCAGGACCAGGGCCAGCGGATCGCGCAGCAACCTGGCCGGCCGGTGATCGCCGGCCGGGGTCTTGATGACGGTGGTGGGCGGCTCACCGGCCGGTGGCGGTGAAACCGGCGGTGCGGCCGGTGGCGGGCCCGGTG
>NZ_QMEX01000276.1 GCF_003284925.1 Mycolicibacter senuensis | reverse complement strand
CCGCTGCCAGGACCGCCCCGGCCCGCCGGGTCTGCGATCGCCGTTCACCAGGCCAATCTACGCACTCGGGATCTGCGCGGCGGCCCTCGCCGTCGCGTGGCGGCTACACGAAAAAACGCCCCCGAATGGGTGACAAACACCATTGGCGAGGGCCGGTCCGCGCCCGGACGATGGTTTTACCCACCCGTCGATGCCGACCCGGATCGACGACAGCCCGCCGACCACGAAAGGACCGCGAGCTGAACGGATCGGCATCGAGCCCGGTGTGTCGATCCTTCCCGATTCCTGCTGGCCCGGAGCTGATTCCGCCTCCGGTTGGTGACGGCCGCTTTCACGCCGAGCGCGACGGCAGCGAACACATCCGATATGGACGGAAGGAAACACCCCGGTGCCCGATGAAAGCACTGGCGAGCAACGCACCGACTCGCCTGCCACCGCCAAACTGCGCATCCGCCAGGTCTATGACAGCGAGACGAAATTGTCCTGGGTCCTGGCTGGTTTGGCGGGGCTGCTGGGTGCTACGGCGTTCACCCACTCCGCCGGCTACTTCGTCACCTTCATGACCGGCAACGCGCAGCGCGCGGTGATGGGCTACTACGCCGAGGACGACTGGGCCGCGTCATCGCCCTGGCTCGCGCTCTCGGCGGCGTTGCTGCTGGTGGCCTTCGTGGCGGGCGTGATCAGCGCGTCGCTGTGCCGGCGCTACTTCTGGCCGACCCGACCGCATTCCACCACGGTATTGACTACGCTGGCACTGGTACTCGCCACGCTGCTGGACGGGTTCCTGCTCGGCGGACCGGAGCTTCCGCTGCCATTCTTCCCGATCGTCCTGATGACGTTCGGCATCGGCGCGTTGAACGCAACCTTCATCGACAAGAAGGGCGAGGTGTCGATCCCGCTGAGTTATGTGACCGGCACGCTGGTGAAGATGGGCCAGGGCATCGCGCGGCACCTCCTCGGCGTCGACGAGATCACCGCCTGGCTGGGCTACTTTCTGCTGTTCGGGTTTTTCGTGCTCGGCGCCGGGATCGGTGGGGCTATCGGGATGGTCGCCGGTGGTACCTACATGCTGGCGATCGCCAGCCTGATCTGCGCGCTGACCACCGTGTACACCTTTTTCTACGCCGACCGTCGTCAGCTGTTCCAATAAGTCGCACCCAAACTCGGGGCCTCACGTTTTCTCAGGTGGCGTTAGCGCTATTCCCATCAACTTGTTATGTTGAACGCGCCCGTTTCGGCCACCATCGCGGAAAGAGGTCTACCCAGGATGACTCGCGAGCCCAGGCCGAAGCGGAATCGTCGGGTTGTCGGTCTGGGTACCGCAGCGGGGGCCTTGCTGGCGTTCGGCGTGACAGCCCCGGCCGCGGTACCGGTCGCCTCCGCCGAGAGCTTCGACGACGCGTTCGAGCTGGCATCGGCGCCGTTGATCGGTGAGGCCACCGGCGGGACGGACTGGGCCGCGGTCTTCGATCCGGCGTCGTGGGAGGCGTTCTTCGGGCAGCCGGACTTCGATGGGCTGCTGCCCGGCGCGGCAGCCGCGGAGCCGAGCCTGTTCGCCCCGGACCTGACGGCGTTGATGCACGACTGGGTCTACACCCCGCTGTACACCGGTATCGATGGCTTGGTCAGCAGCGCCTGGATGGCGCCGGTCGTCGACGGGCTGAACCAGCTCAGTGCAGCGTTCGGGCTGGGTCTGATGATCGGCGACGGCACGGCCGGCACGGCGGAGTCCGCCGCCGGTGGTGCGGGCGGCTGGTTGTTCGGTGACGGCGGGGCCGGCTGGGACAACAGCGCGGCCAACGGCGTCGGTGGCGCAGGTGGTGCGGCCGGGTTCTTCGGCAACGGCGGCGCCGGCGGCGCCGGGGGCGAGGGCGGCGCCGGTGGTGTCGGCGGGGCCGGCGGCTGGTACATGGGTGTCGGGGGCGCCGGCGGCTCCGGTGGCGACGG
>NZ_QMEX01000275.1 GCF_003284925.1 Mycolicibacter senuensis | reverse complement strand
GATCTGCGACAGGATCACCCCGGAGTTACCGCGGGCCCCGTGCAGCGCCCCGGATGACAGCGCGGCGGCGACCCGGGCCACCTCGCCGGACGCTGCCTCGGTGTTGGCCTCGGCCAACGCCGAACGCATGGTGAACAGCATGTTGGTGCCGGTGTCGGAATCGGCGACCGGGAAGACGTTGAGCTGGTTGATCTCGTCGGTGTGGGTGATCAGATCGCCGACCGCGGTGTGCGCCCAGTCCCGCAGGGTGGCCGCATCCAGCCGACGATCCGGGTTGCCCACCTGCACGCACCTTCCTGCCGCCATCTCCGGTGGCTGCAAGCCTAATCATTCCGGGCGACACCACAGCTCACACCGCGTCGAGAGCCGGGGCGGGGCGTTTTGGCGTTGCCCGGCCCGGCGGGTATCCTGATCAGGTTGTCGGGCCACCCGCTCTGAGGTTGTTGGCCCTCAAGCAGACGTTTTGAGGAGTGTCACATATGGCTGCGGTGTGCGATATCTGCGGAAAGGGACCGGGCTTCGGCAAGTCGGTGTCCCACTCGCATCGTCGGACCAGCCGTCGCTGGGACCCGAACATCCAGGTGGTCCACGCTGCCCGTCCCGGCGGCAACAAGCAGCGCCTCAACGCCTGCACCTCCTGCATCAAAGCCGGCAAGGTCCTCCGCGGCTGAGCCCGCTCCCTGCCCCTTCCTGCGCGAGCGTGCGCGTCCCCGGCCGCCACGCCGTGGTCGGCACCGTTTCCGCGCACCCTCGCTGACGACTGATCGGCGCTAGGGCAGCCGCCAGTCGATCGGCTCGGCTCCCAGCTGTGCCAACAGTTCGTTGGCGCGACTGAACGGCCGGGATCCGAAGAACCCCCGCGACGCCGACAACGGCGACGGGTGCGGTGACTCGATCGCGACACAGTTGTCGGCCAGCATCGGTTTCAGCGTCCCCGCATCGCGGCCCCACAAGATCGCCACCATCGGCTGACTGCGGGCCACCAACGCGCGGATCGCGCATTCGGTGACCGCCTCCCACCCCTTGCCCCGGTGCGACGCGGGATTGCCCGGCCGCACGGTGAGCACCCTGTTGAGCAGCAGTACCCCGCGTTGCGCCCACGCCGACAGGTCACCGTTGGCCGGCCGGGGATAACCCAGGTCGGAGGTGTATTCGGTGAAGATGTTCTCCAGGCTGCGCGGCAGCGGCCGCACATCGGGGGCGACCGAGAAGCTGAGTCCCACCGCGTGACCGGGAGTCGGATACGGATCCTGCCCGACGATCAGCACCCGCACCGCGTCGAACGGAAAGGTGAACGCCCGCAAGATGTTCTGCCCGGCAGGCAGGTAGTGATGTCCGGCTGCCGTCTCCTCCCGCAGGAACTGGCCCATCGCGGCGACGTGCTCGGTCACCGGCGCCAGCGCGGCGGCCCAACCGGTCTCGACGAGTTCAGCAAGCGGGCGCGGGGTCATGGTGTCTCAACGTAACGGGGCCGGCGAACCGTATGACTGCCAGCCCGCATCCCCATCCCATGGCGCCCCGTCAACCAGCACCCGGGCCGGCCCGTCGGCGACCCGTCCGATCGCGCGCCAGCCAGCCGGAACCGCCCCGGGAAACGTGGCGACCAGCGCATGGTCCTCTCCCCCGCCCAACACCCATGCCCAGGCGTCCGCGCCGAGTGCCGTGGCGGCCGCAGCCAGCACCTGGTGATCGGCTGCCAACGCGGCGGTGGACACCTCGACCGTCACCTTTGACGCGGCGGCCAGGTGGCCCAGATCGGCGACCAAGCCGTCGGAGACGTCGGTCATCGCCTGCGCCCCGGCGTCCGCGCCCGCCGCCCCTTGCCCGTAGGGCGGCTCCGGGACGAGGTGGCGACGACGCAGCTCGTCGAAGTTCTCCCAGCCGGCCAGACCGCGCTCCCAGAGCCGATAACCGGCTCCATTGCGCCGATTACCGCTTCGTCGGAGAGC
>NZ_QMEX01000274.1 GCF_003284925.1 Mycolicibacter senuensis | reverse complement strand
GGCGATCAGCTGCCAGCGCGCCGCGCCCGCCGCCACCACCAGCGCCAGTCCCGCACCGGTGGCCAAGGCCAGTGTCAATGGCGATGCATGCCAGTGCAATTCGGTATCGACGTCGCGCGGTTCGGGCTCTTCCGGGTGGTGCCTCGTCATGGCGGCGCCGTATCCGGGGCGGGTGCGGGCGCGCCCGGGGTTCGCGGCACCGGAAGTCGTCGCAGCAGTTCGTCCACCACGTCTGCGCCCTGGATGCGTCGCACCCACATCTCCGGCCGCAGCGCGATCCGGTGTGCGAACGCCGAGGTTGCCAGCGCCTTGACGTCTTCGGGGATCACGTAGTCGCGGCCGAGCAGCAGCGCGCGCGCCCGGGCGAGCTGGATCAGATCGAGTTCTGATCGCGGGCTGGCGCCGACCGCGACCTGCGGGTGATGCCGGGTGCCGTTGGCCAGTGACACCACGTAGCGCAGCACGTCGTCGTGCACGCTGACCTGCTCCACCGATTCCCGCATCGCCATCACGTCGTCGGCGTCGACCACCTTGCGCACCGTCGGCAGCGCGGCTCCCCGGTCGAGTCGCCGGCGCAGCATGGCCGCCTCGCCCTGCTCCGACAGGTAGCCCAGTCGCAGCCTGATCGCGAACCGGTCCAGCTGCGCCTCGGGCAGCGGGTAGGTGCCCTCGTACTCGATCGGGTTGTCGGTGGCCAGCACGATGAACGGCGAGGACAGCCGGTGGGTCTGCCCGTCGATGCTGACCTGCCCCTCGGCCATCGCCTCCAGCAGGGCGGCCTGCGTCTTGGGCGGGGTCCGGTTGATCTCGTCGGCCAACACCAGGTTGGTGAAGATCGGGCCGCGCCGGAACTCGAAACGGCCCGAGGCCATGTCGTAGATGGTGGTGCCGAGCAGATCGGCCGGTAGCAGGTCCGGGGTGAACTGCACGCGGGTGAAGTCCAATCCGAGCGCGGCGGCGAACGACCGCGCGATCAGCGTCTTGCCCAGCCCGGGAAGATCTTCGATGAGCACATGGCCGCCGGCGAGCACCGCGGTCAGAATGAGCCGCAGCGCGGGACGCTTGCCGACCACCGCCTGCTCGATCTCGTCGAGCACGGCGGTGCAGCGCTCGGCGGTGGTTTCCGCCGTGCCGGACAGGCCCGCGCTCACCGTTGCTCCAGCCGGTGCAGGATCTCCTCGAGCACCGCGCGTCCCGGGCCGGCCCCGCGGTCCGCGCTGGGGGCGACGTTGCCGGGATCGACCCAGGGCCACAGTTCGGCGCCGAACAACATCGTCCCGGTGGCGCTGAAGGCCTCGTTCTTCGCCCGCCGCTGACGGGTGGAGACCTCGAACCGGCGGGCCAGGATGGGCCGCCAGCGCCTATCCCAGTCGGCCCTCGTCGACTCGGCCCAGCGGATTCTGGCCTCGGTGCCCGACAGCCACCGCCGCAACGATTCGCCGGGCTCGTCGAGCGCCGGCTCCGCGGCCGCGCCACGCCCGCCGCTCCTCAGCAGCTGCCGGATGCCCAGCAGTGGGACCGCGACCGCAATGGCGGCGGCCCACAGCAGCAGCTGTCGTTGGTGGGTGAACAGTACCGCCAGTTGCGCTGCGAGTACCAGCAGCACGCCTTGCAACGCAACGTTTTTCATGTCCGAGCCCGCAATTCGTCCAGCACCAGGCGCAGTATCGCGACCGCTTCGGCGCGGTGCGCCTCGGTCATCAGGTGCGGGCTGAACCGCGCCTCGGTGAACAGCTCGACCAGTCTGGATGCATTGTCGGCCGGCAGCGCGTGGTTTTCGACCGCCCGCGCCAGCACCTCGGTGGGAGTGTCGAACTCGCGCGGTGCGGCGCCGGGAACGTCGGCGAGGTGGCGCTCCATCACCGCGTAGCAGGCGATGATCGCCTCTCGCGGCTCCCTGCTCCGGTCGGCGATCCGGGTCAAGCCCAGTTCAGCTGCCCGCGCCAGGGTTTCGCCTGCGGTCAGCGGCTGCGGAGCAGCCGGTGCGGCATCGATCTGCGGGGCGGCCGACGG
>NZ_QMEX01000273.1 GCF_003284925.1 Mycolicibacter senuensis | reverse complement strand
CCGCCCAGCCCACCGTTACCGCCGACACCGCCGTCGCCGTCGGCACCGACCACGCCGTTCGCGGAGCCGCCGACACCGGCCGCACCACCGGCACCGCCCTTGCCACCGACGGCGCCGTCGCCACCGTTGCCACCGGCAGCCCCGTTGCCCGAGCCATTGTCATCGAACGTGCCCGCTTCACCGGCCGCGCCAGTGCCACCGTTGCCGCCGTTACCACCGACACCGCCGACACCGCCGTTGCCGCCGATCCCGACGAACGACGAACCGTCACCGCCGGTACCACCGTTGCCCGCGATACCACCGGCCACACCGTTGCCGCCGTTCGCCCCCGGCGTGCTGCCCACCGAGCCGTTGGTGCCAGTCCAGCCGGCCCCGCCGGCCCCACCGTTGCCACCATTGCCCCACGCGCCCATGCCGAAGAAGTCCTGGGCCTGACCCGAGGAACCACCGTTACCGCCGTTGCCGCCGGCCAGCGATGCGGTGCCGTTCCCGCCGGCACCCCCATCACCACCGTTGCCCCACCACTCGCCACCGTGGCCACCGTTGCCACCGTCAGCCCCCAGGCCGCCGGCACCACCATCACCACCATTGCCGATACCACCGGCATGCCCGCCGTTACCCCCGACGATGCCTTCAAGGTTCGACGACCAACCGTCGCCACCGTCGCCGAACCACAACCCACCGGCCTCGCCGTCGGGGTCGAGCTCGGTGCCATCGGCACCGTTGCAGATCATCCCGCAGAAGCCGTCCGTGAACGGCGCGAACACCTGGTTGATCACACCGTTGACACTCGAACCGAAGTCCGAGTTGATCCAGTCCTGCAACATCCCGTGCAGCGGCAGGTAGAACGTCTCCTGCCACTGCTCAGCGTGAGCGGCGTCCGACAACCCGAACAACCCGCCCTCAGCAGAACCCGGCACGCCCCACGTCGAAACGTCGAACAAATCGAACCCCGACTCAGAACCGCTGTCATCGACGCCGAAGAAGTCCCAGAACGCGTCCCAGCCGAAGTCATCGGCCTGCGCAGCCGGCGCGGTCGCCAACGGGGCCATCCCAAACGCCAGGAACGCACCCACCGAAGCCGCAGCCCCGATCACCCGGTTCGGCCTCCGTGACCGCGTCCGCGCTGCTGCTGCCTGCCGAGAGCCACGCTGTTGTGCCATCCGTGATGTCCCCTTTAACTTGTCTGTAGCTGGTGGGTGCCTTAGTCAAACCTGTGGTTTTGCTGTAGGCGCCGCTACGGTAGCTTTTATGGAGTCGGTTGTCCACTTCATCGAACATCATCTGGTGCGCGGGGCGTTCATTTGGGCCGTGATGCCTGGATTGGCTGGACAAACGGTTGGTTAGCGGATCATTGTCTCCTTCAGGAGACCGACCGGCTCAGTCGAACGCCGCGGGCTACCGTTGCCTCTATTCGAAAGGTAAATCGCCATGTCGTTTCACCTGAGCAACGCCGCACGGCGTCGAGGAACGTACGGTGTCGCACCAACGCGACGAGCGCGGCGGGCGTTGCCTGCGCTAGCCGCGTTGATCACGTTGGGGGCGGCGCCGGTGGCCGCACCGCCGATCGCGCAGGCCGACGACGGGTTCGACTGGGTCGTCGATTTGATCGCCCCGCTGTTCGGGTCACCGATCGACGACGGCGGTGCCGCGGCCGGTGACGACTGGTTCGATCCCGCCACCGGGACCTTCGCCGAGACCGGCCTGGGCGGCTCGGATGCCCTGCCGCTCAGCGCGGAGGCGGACGGTACGGACCTCCTCTACGGCTGGCTGCACGAGACCATGCAGGACTGGCTCAACAGCCCGTTCGGCCAAGAGGTGAGCGGCCTGATCAACCCGCTCTTCGCGCCGCTGACCCAGGGTTTCTGCGGCGTGATCTGCAACGGTATCGACGGCACCGAGGCCAATCCTGACGGCGGCGCCGGCGGCTTGTGGTTCGGCGACGGCGGCGATGGCTGGTCGTCGAACCTCGACGGTGTCGCCGGTGGCAACGGCGGCAACGCCGGTGGCTTTGGCAACGGCGGCG
>NZ_QMEX01000272.1 GCF_003284925.1 Mycolicibacter senuensis | reverse complement strand
CGGCCTTGAGCTTGCCGACCATGTCGAGCACCCCCCGGTTGTGGGCGTGCGCGGTGTCGACGATCAGCACGTCGACCCCGGCGTCGGCCAGCGTCATCGCCCGCACCCAGGCGTCGGCGCCGACACCGACCGCGGCCCCGACGAGCAGCCGGCCGTCGCTGTCCTTGGTGGCCAGCGGGTGCTGCTCGGTCTTGACGAAGTCCTTGACGGTGATCAGCCCGGTCAGCTTGCCGCGGCCGTCGACGATCGGCAGCTTCTCGATCTTGTGGCGGCGCAGCAGGCCCAGCGCGGCGTCGGCGGAGACGCCCTCCTGGGCGGTGATCAGCGGCGCCTTGGTCATCACCTCGGCGACCGGTTTGTTCTGGTCCACCTCGAAGCGCATGTCCCGGTTGGTGATGATGCCGACCAGTGAGCCGTTCTTGTCGACGACGGGCAGCCCGGAGATCCGGAACCGCGCGCACAGCGCATCCACCTCGGCCAGGGTGTTCTCCGGCGTGCAGGTGACCGGGTCGGTGACCATCCCGGCCTCGGAGCGCTTGACGGTCTCGACCTGACCGGCCTGCTCGGTGACCGGCAGGTTGCGGTGCAGCACGCCCATCCCGCCGGCGCGGGCCATCGCGATCGCCATCCGGGCCTCGGTGACGGTGTCCATGGCGGAGCTGACCAGCGGCACCTTGAGCGCGATGTTGCGGGTCAGCCGGCTTGAGGTGTCGGCGGTCGCCGGCACCACGTCGGAGGCCGCCGGTAGCAGCAGCACATCATCGAACGTCAGCCCCAGCATGGCGATCTTGGGTGGATGCCCACCGGCGGCACCGCCGGTGGGCATCGCATCGTCGAACGTGCCGGCGGCACCGGGTGCACCGGGGGCATAGGGAATCGTCGGGGCACTGGGGTCACCAACGGACATCGGGAGCCTCCACTACGCAGCCGGGGTGAGACGTCCATCCTAATCGCGGCGCGCGGCGGCGTTCGTTCCCCACCTACCCTTGCCGGTCATGCGGGTCGCTGAACGGCTCCGGGCACCGGCCGCTGGCATTCTGTCGTGACCTCTGCGTACCCTGAGGGCGTGCGTGACCACCTGCCACCCGGTTTGCCGCCTGACCCGTTCGCCGACGATCCCTACGACCCGTCTGCCGCGCTGGACGCCGTCGAACCGGGGCAACCGCTGGATCCGCAGGAGCGGACCGCGGTCGAAGCCGACCTCGCCGATCTGGCGGTCTACGAGGCACTGTTGGCGCACCGGGGCATCCGCGGCCTGGTGGTGTGCTGCGACGACTGTCAGCAGGACCACTATCACGACTGGGACATGCTGCGCGCCAACCTGCTGCAGCTGCTCATCGACGGCACCGTCCGCCCGCACGAACCGGCTTACGACCCCGAACCCGACAGCTACGTGACGTGGGATTACTGCCGCGGCTACGCCGATGCGTCGCTCAACGGGGCGACCTCGGAGGCCGACGGCTACCGCTGAGCCGCCGAGTCAGCCGCGCTGCCACCTACCGCCGCGGTGACGCACCAGCTCGGCGGCGTCGTCACGCAACTTCAGCAATTCCTCGGCCGTGTCCCGCGGGCCGGCCGCATCGACCAAGTCGATCAACATGCAGGCCAGTGCCCATCGCAGCGGGAGCAGACCCAGCCGGTCGGCGTCGTGTAGCGCGGTGTCGGCCACCGCGCGCGCTTTGTCGACGCTGCCGGCGCAACACAGCGCCCCGGCCAGCACCACCCGGCTTTTGACCCGATGGCGCACCATCGTCTCGGGAGTCAGCTCCAAGGCGTGCTCGGCGTGGCGCACCGCGGTGGGGCCGTCGCCGGTGACCATGGCCAGTTCGGCCGTCACCCAGTTCCGGCGCACCGCCAGGCGCGCCGGCGCCGTCGGTTGCGGCAGCCCTACCGCCCGTTCCAGCAGTGCCGCCGAGGCCGCGAAGCGCCCGACGCCCAGCGCGTCGGCGGCCAGCCCGACCAGCGCATCCGCGGTGGCCTCGGCGGCCTCCGGGTCGGCCTCGTGGTCGGTGCAGGCCAGCGCCAGCGCCCGGCCGTCGAGGCCGCGGGCCCGCTCGTGCCCACCGAGTTGGCGCAGG
>NZ_QMEX01000271.1 GCF_003284925.1 Mycolicibacter senuensis | reverse complement strand
GCGTCGGCGACCAGCGCACCCGCGCCGGCCTGGTTTCCGAGCAGGCCCAGCAGCGCGCTGCGGTGCTTGCCCTGCTCGGAAACCAGGCCGGCCAGCGGGGCCGCGCCGCCGGGCGCCGAACCGGTACGCAGCGCGCACGCGGCCGCGACGGTCCGCCGGCCACCGTCGTCGGCGAATTCCAGTACCGTCCAGGTCTCCCCGGCGTTCGAGGCCCGGATCCGGCTCAGCGTGTCCCCCAGTGCCGCGTCGATGGCGATCTGGTAGGCGGCAACGTGATCACCTGAGCCGTCAACCACCGACCGCCACGTCTCCCGCGCGCCCGAGTCGATCAGCGGAGGGATCTCGTCGGCGGCGACAAGGGTGGAGTCCCAACCGATCTCACGGAGATGGTCGGCGAGCCGACGCACCGCGATGTCAGCGGTGCGCTGCAACGGGATCGCCGGCGAGCGGGCCTGCAGTGCAGCCAGATTCGGTGCGGCCGAGAAGGTCAGACCGATCCAGGTGTCGGTTTCATCGGCACCACCTTCCGGCCGGGTGCCGCGGCTGGTGATGCGCACGGCGTCGGCCTGCAGACCGTACCGGTTCACGTAGCCGGCGATCACCGAGAGCGGCAACGTGTCCCCGGCGGCCGCGGCCGTGATCCGCAGCGCCGACGTCGCCCGCGCCCCAGAGACCGCTCGCCGGTCGGTGTGTGCGCCTAGGCTCGAACGCAACATGGCCAGCCGCCGCCGGACGATCGTGGTCAGGTGCAGGCCGTGCCACCAACTCAGCAGCAGGATCGCCACCGCGACCCCGACGGCGAGCACCCAGCGGTCCCGGGGGGTCGGCCAGGGGTAGGCCAGCAGTGCCGGCACGACGGCGAGCAGAACCAGTGCGATTCTGGCCGGACCGGGCCGGGGGATGGTGGAACGGTACGGGCTCACAGCTGGTTTTCCTTTCGTCGGCGGGCGGCCGCTGCGGCGCCGACGGCGACGACCAGCCCGCCCAGCAGCGCGGTTCCGGCGAAGGCGACGATGCGCGGCGCCGGGTCCTCCGGTTGCGGGGCCGGCGGGGGGGACAGTTTCTTCGACGGTGAGAAAGCCGGATCCACGACCGGTGTCAGTTCCCACGTCAGGGCGGCCACCGCGTCGACGGTCCCGGCACCCACCAGAGCCGACGGCGCGCGGGCGCCGTTGTGGGCGGTGGCGACGATCCGGTGCGCCACCTGCATGGCGTTCAGGTCGGGGTAGCGGCTGCGGACCAGCGCGGCCACGCCTGCGACGTAGCCGGCGGCGTAGCCGGTTCCGGTGAGCGGCACCAGCCTGCCCTGGTTGCCGGGAAGACCGTTGGCCAGACCGCCGTCGTCGCGGTTGCTGACCGAGACGATGCCCTCCCCGGGCGCGGCGACGCCGACCCATGGTCCGGCCATGGTGAAGCTCGACGGCTGCTCGTTCGAGGACAGCGACGCCACCGACAGCACGTAGGGCTGCCACCACGACGGCACCGACAGCGAGGTGACACCCGTCCAATTACGCGGGTCGTGCGGCCGGCTGAGGTCGGTGAGCGGATTGGACTCGCACGCCTCACCGCCACCGCCGATCGACCCGGTCTGCCCGCTGTCGCCGGCAGCAGCCACGATCAGCGCATCCTTCTCCACCGCGGCGTAGCGCAACGCCGCGCCCAGGGCGGTCTGGTCGACGTTGCGGTCGGCCGGCAGGCAGGTGGTGGTCGAGATGGTGATGACCCGGGCGCCGAGGTCGGCGGCGTGCACGATGGCCCGCGAGAGCGCGGTGATGTCGGTGACCAGCCGGGTCGTTCGGGGGTCGTCCCCAGCCGACCGCGGCGTGACCGAGGCCGAGGCGGTACGCAGCGACAGCAGTCGCGCCGCGGGGGCCACCCCGGTGAAACCATCCTGGCCCTCCGGCGAGGGTTGGCCGGCGATGATCCCGGCGACCAGTGTTCCGTGACCGTCGCAGTCGGTCAGGCCGTCGGTCGTGCCCAGGTAGTCGCCGCCCGGGTCCACCGCCGGCAGCCGCGGGCCCGGACGCACGCCGGTGTCGATGACGGCCACCGTCTGGCCCTCGCCGCGGGAGAACTGCCACGCCGCGGGCAGGTCTACGCGGTGCGGGAACTGCCCATAAAATTCACCCCCGGCGC
>NZ_QMEX01000270.1 GCF_003284925.1 Mycolicibacter senuensis | reverse complement strand
GCGAAGCCGTCGTGCAGCACGAACGCCACCCGTTGATCCGGGGTCAGCCGCTCCAGCACCACCATCGCGGCGAACCGGGCGTCCTCGCCGGCCACCACCGCCGACAACGGCTCGTCGACGCCGGTCACCACCGGCTCCGGAAGCCATTCGCCCACATAGGTTTCGCGGCGCCGCGGCGCCGAGCGCAGCCGGTCCAGGCCGAGCCGGCTCACCACCGTCGTCAGCCATGCCCGCAGGTCGACGATCTCGTCGCGCTCGGCGGCATCGAAACGCAGCCAGGCGTCCTGCACGATGTCTTCGGCGTCGGCGAACATCCCGGTGAGCCGGTAGGCCACCGCCAGCAGGTGAGGCCGCAACGCCTCGAAGTCGTCCACCGCCGTCGTCATCGCAACCCAGCCTAGGCGCGCGGATTCCTCACTGCGGCCGGTTGGCGCCCGGCCACAGGCCGACCAGCGCGATCACGCAGACCGCCAGCATCGCCACGGTCAAGCTGTACAGACCGGCGTCGACGAGATTCTCCTGCCACGCGGTGCCATGGTGACCGGCGCCCACGATCGGAGTCGTCCGGCCGGTGCCGAACATCGCTGCGGCCAGGGTGGTAGCCCAATTGGTATAGGTGCCGTAGAGCACCAACCAGAACAGCGCCGTCAGCCAGCGCGCCGAGAGCCGCAAGCGGCCCCACAACAGACCGAGCACCACGAGGAACACGCCGTTCATCACGCCTTCCAGGTGCGCGGACAACCCCATGCGGGGATTGTTCATCGGCCCGGTCACCAAACCGGTGAGCAAACCCAGCAGGAACAGCAACACGCCGAACCACAGCAGGAGCCGGCCCTTGTCGACATGTCTCATCGGCCCTCCTCGCATCAGCCGCCAACCACGACATTATTCCGTCGGGCGCATTGCCAACCGGATTGGCGGAGGCCGCCTTAATGTCATCGACATGAGCCCCAAGCCGCGCATCTCCCCCGTCCGCTGGCGGCCCCCGCCGTCGCGCCCGCTGCCCCCGCCCGACCCGATGCCGAAGCTGACCGTCGTCGAGATCCCCGGTACCGCCGCCGAAGACGTCGTCGTCGACGCCGACGGCGCCATCTGGACCGGTGTCGAGGACGGCCGCATCATCGCGGTCGGTCCCGGCGCCGCCGCGCCGCGGGTGATGACCGACACCGGCGGGCGCCCGCTCGGGCTGGCCTTCACCCGCGATCACCGGCTGCTGATCTGCGACAGCCACCGCGGCCTGCTGCGCTTCGACCCGAAATCCGGGCAACTGGAAACCCTGGTCAGCCATGTGGCCGGCCGGCCGCTGACGTTCTGTTCGAATGCGGTCGAAGCATCCGACGGCACCATCTACTTCACCGAATCCACCGACCGGTTCCGCTACGAGTACTACAAGGCCTCGGTGATCGAGGCCCGCGCCAGCGGCTCGCTGCTGCGGCGCACCCCCGACGGCGCGACGACGGTGCTGGCGTCGGGCCTGCACTTCGCCAACGGGGTGACGCTGACCGCCGACGAATCGGCGGTGGTGTTCGCCGAGAGCACCGGGTGCCGGTTGTCCAAGTACTGGCTGACCGGGCCGCGAGCCGGTTCGATCACCGGGCTGGTGAGCGAGTTGCCCGGCCATCCGGACAACATCTCCACCGGGCGGGACGGCCGGATCTGGGTGGCGATGGTCTCGGATCGCAACGCGCTGTCGGAGTGGCTCTCGCCGCGCGCGCCGGTGCTGCGCACCCTGCTGTGGCGGTTGGTGCCGTATCGCTGGCTGCCGGACACCAAGTCCGGGGCGTGGGTCATCGGCTTCGACGCCGACGACGGCCGGGTGCTCAGCCAGTTCCGCAGCACCGATCCGGCGTTCGGGCTGGCCACCGGGGTGGTCGAAGCCGGCGATCGGCTGTGGCTGGGCCGGATCAACGGGCCGGGCCTGGCGTATTTTCAGTTGTAACTTCCGCACCACCAGTCACAGCGTGGCTCCCGCGGTTCGCGGCGCGGTTCGCCTACCCTGCACACACCATGACTTTTGCGCGTTCGGTATCAGCCCTGGTCGCGGTGGGTTTTCTCACCGCCGCCGCACCCCTGGCCGCCCCCGCCGCGATGGCCGACCCCACCCCCGGACTCAACGCGGGAACCGCCGGCTGCCCCTACCAGGTGAGCACCCCGCC
>NZ_QMEX01000026.1 GCF_003284925.1 Mycolicibacter senuensis | reverse complement strand
GGGCGGGGTCGAGCCGGTGGCCCAGGCGTTCACCTTTCCCGACGGCTGGCATGCCGGCGGGTATCTGTCGTCGATCGACTGGTGTTTTCTGGATGGCGGTTTCGCCACCGATGGCCCGGCGCGGGCCTGGGCGCGCCCGAAGGTGGCGCTGGTGGCCGGTGAGGCGATGACGCCGTGGCAGCGGGTGCTGACGGTGGGCGATTCCGGCAGTGGGATCAGCGCCTGCGCCCCACCGGCCGAGCATCCGGCGATCAACTGCGATTTCACCGTGGTGCTGCATCGGGATCCGGTGGGGCACTGGGTCGGGATGGACTCGCGCACCCTCGTCACGCCCGGGCAGGGCGCCTTCACGCAGACGACGGTCTTCGATTCCGCCGGGCCAGCGGGGCTGGCGACGCAGACACTGGTGGTCTGAGCTTCCGTTCCGGCGGCGGTCAGAGCAGCCGACCGACGATGACGAAGGCGGCCAGCCCGAACATCACCGCGTTGATCAGCACGCTCCGCGGCTCATGCAGCCGAGAATGCGCCCAGGCGGCGCCGATCATCACCACGCACAACCCCAGCGCGGCCAGCGGCGTCAGCACCGTCCCGATCCCGGTGAGCCCCGGCGCCACCAGTCCGACCGCCGCCAGCAACTCCATCGCCGCGGTGAAACGCACCACCGGCATCGGAAACATCGCCACCCCGGTCTGGCCGGTGGCGATCAAGCGCTCGCGCGCCATGGTGAGTTTGGCGGCCCCGGATGCGGCGAAATGTGACGGTCGGTTGTCACATTCGTCGGCGCCGGATCGTCTAGGGAGGGGATGGGGAATCAACGCGAGAGGTGTGATCACCGATGAGCAATGAGCTGCCCTACATCGACGAACACACGGTACGTGTGGATGCGTCGCGACAGGCGGCGTGGGTTGGACTGCGGCGGTACGTGGAGTCCCTGCTGCGCGGTGCGCAGCGCAATCCCCTTGTCGCACTGCTCGGTCCGCAACCCCGGGCCGGTTTCGACGTGGCGGAAAGCGTTGAGCAGCAGCGGCTCAGCCTTGCCGGGCGGCATCGCTTCTCGCGGTATCGGCTGATCTTCGAACTGAGTGACGCGCCGGGTGGTGGCACGTGCGTGCACGCCCGCTCCTACGCGGAGTTCCCGGGGCTGCACGGGAGTGTGTATCGGGCATTGGTGATCGGGACGCGCTTACACGTTGTCGCGACGAATTACATGCTGCGGGGGATTCGGGCGGGGGTGGTCGGGAAGTCTCGTTGACCTGGATCGGTCAGTTCACTCCCGACCGACGCCACCGCCGCAGCATCGCCGACGTCGGCATGCTCGGCTATCCTGGCAGCAGCTCACGAGTGGACGGCAGTTCGGGTACCTGGCCCGTCGTCCCGGCAACCGCGCCACCACCGCACGGTGCCCCAGGGGAAGAGCCGGCACGCGGTCAGTGTGCAAGGGGTGGCTGCCCGGGTGCGGCACCGCCGGGAAGGCGACATGCCCGAACTGGACTGGGAACTGTTGCAAGAGTTGGCGGCCGGGTTCGGCGCCGACGCCGACGCCCACCACTACGGGACGGAGGGTTCCACGCGGACCAGCTGGAGTCACCTGTCGAAAGCGGGGCGGACGTGAAGTATGTCCGGCCTGCCTACCGTGACCGGCTCGGCCGCCTCAGCGATGCCGAGTTGCTGGCCTACGCCCGGCGCAAATACGGGAACCCGTACCTGACGTCGGCGGCGGCACAAGCGATGCGCCAGCTTGAGCTCAAATATCTGCATCTCAGCGCGGCCGATGAACAGCGCCGACGACTGCACGCCGCCCGGTTTCCGACGAGTCCGCGTGAGGCCCAATGAGCGCCGAGCGCGGCTGGATCGGCGAACCTCAGCAGCCACGGCAGTGGCACAGATCGTATGCGTCGGCGCGTGCCGACAAAATCCGTGCGGCACAAGAGCTACGACGACGCGAGATCTTGCAGCAGGTGACCGAGGGTGAGGAGCGCCGAAAGCAAGCGCTGTCGCCGCGAGCTCGCCGGTGAGCCGACCATGTCGGTGCCCCCTGAAAGAATTCAGGTGCAAGCGAAAGGGAGGTCCACCTTGGCTGATTCGGTGGCGCAGGGCTACGACATCATCGGTGACATCCACGGCTGCGCCAGCCAGCTCGAAGCGCTGCTCCCCGAGCTGGGATACGAGATCACCGACAGCACAGGCGAATACCGCCACCCGCATCGGCAGGCGATTTTCGTCGGTGACCTGATCGACCGCGGCGACGAACAGCTGCGGGTGCTGCAGGTGGTCAAAGCGATGGTCGATGCCGGCAGCGCGCAGATCGTGATGGGCAACCACGAGTTCAACGCACTGGCCTACCACACCGAATCGCCGGCCGGCAGCGGTAAGTATCTGCGCTCGCATTCACCGAAGCACACCGGGCAACACGAGGAATTTCTCGCCCAACTCGACGCCGACCAGCAGCGCTACTACCTGGACTGGTTCGCCACCTTCCCGCTGTGGCTGGACTTGGGTGGGCTGCGGGTGGTGCATGCCTGCTGGCACGACGAGTCGATCGCGGTGGTGCAGCAACTGTGCGGATCGACGGCGCCGTTCGCCGACCGGGATCACCTCGTGGACGCCAACACGAAGGGGCACCCGCTGTACGACGCGATCGAGAACCTGCTCAAAGGTCCGGAGATCAGCCTGGTCGACGATTACGACCAGACTGCTTACAAAGACAAGGACGGCAACACCCGCGACAAGGCGCGCATCTGCTGGTGGAACAGTGACGCACGCACGCTTCGCGATGTCGCCGTGATGGACGGCGGCTTCACCACTTTCGATGGCGACCCCTACCCGGAATTGCCGGAGCTGGAATTGCTTACCGGCGCGGAGTCGTACGTCTACACCGGTCAGGCCCCGGTGTTCTACGGCCACTACTGGCGCAAAGCCGCTCCCAAACCCGGGCACGACTGGACGCAACGCACCGCCTGCGTGGACTTCAGCGCAGTCAAGGGCGGGGCGCTGACCGCGTACTGCTGGTCGGGGGAGAGCGAGATCAACCCCGACAACTACCATCAGCTCGGCTCGAAGTCCCGCGGATAGCCGGGGCTACACACGCTAATGTATGTGCATGTCCCGGTTGGAGCACCGGCTTCAGATCTTGCTCGACGATGAACGCCATCGCCGTATCACGGCGGCGGCACGTGAGCGCGGTGTTTCGGTGGCAACCGTGGTGCGCGAGGCTATCGATCGTGGCCTCGCCGGCCCAGGTGAGCGGCGCAAAGCCGCAGGGCAATACATTCTCGATGCTCCCGACATGGATGTTCCCGAACCGGCGGAGCTGAAGCAGGAGTTGGATGCGGTGCGTGGGCGACGCGGATGATTCTGCTCGACACGACGGTGCTGGTCTATGCCAAGGGTTCGAAGCACCGGTTCCGAGGCCCCTGCCGGGACTTGCTCCAGGCCAGCATCGATGGGGACATCGAAGCGACGACAACCGCCGAGGTGATCCAGGAGTTTGTGCATAATTCGTGCCCGCCGGCGCGATCGCCGGGACGCGGTTGCGCTGGGCCGAAGCTATTCTGAGGTGCTCTTGCCGCTGGTGAGTGTGACCGTTGATCACCTTGAGCGTGGTCTGACGATGTTCGAGACGATCCCCAGTGTTGGTGCCTTCGACGCGGTCCTGGCCGCGGTGGCCAAGTCCACCGGAGCAACTTTGGTCTCGGCCGACGGTGGGTTTAGCGATATCCCCGGGATCACCCACGGCGTGCCCGATGCGGCGGGCGTCGCCGGTCTACTTGGCACCACCTGATCTGCCCGTAGGCTGGTAGCGTGCCACCGCTAAGCCTGAGCGCCGACTTCGCCGGCGCCTTCCCCGAGCTCGCGCAGCCCTGGCAGGCCGCCACCCCGCCCGACCCGAAGCTGCTGATACTCAACGAAAAGCTGGCCGCAGAACTGGGTCTCGACCCCGACTGGCTACGCAGCCCGGACGGCCTGAAGCTGTTGACCGGCACCAGCGTTCCCGACGGCGCCACCCCAGTCGCGCAGGCCTACGCCGGACACCAGTTCGGCAACTACGTCCCGTTGCTCGGCGACGGCCGTGCCCTGCTGCTCGGCGAGCTGGCCGGTGACCACCGCCGCGACATTCACCTCAAGGGCTCCGGGCGCACCCCCTTCGCCCGCGGCGGCGACGGCCTGGCCGTGGTCGGCCCGATGCTGCGCGAATACGTGATCAGCGAAGCCATGCACGCGCTGGGGATCCCCACCACCCGGTCACTGGCCGTGGTCGCCACCGGAGAACAAGTACAACGGGAAGCGCCGCTGCCTGGGGCGGTGCTGACCCGCATCGCCGCCAGCCACCTGCGGGTGGGCAGCTTCCAGCTCGTCGCCCAGCAGGCCCGCGCCACCGACGATCTGGGCTTGCTGCGCCGGCTGGCCGACTACGCCATCGCCCGTCATCACCCCGACGCCGCGACCGCCGAAAACCCTTACCGGGCACTGTTCCAGGCGGTGCTCGATGCCCAAGCGTCGCTGATCGCGAAGTGGATGCTGGTCGGATTCGTGCACGGGGTGATGAACACCGACAACATGACGATCTCCGGGGAGACCATCGACTACGGGCCGTGTGCGTTCATGGAGGCCTACGACCCGGCGACGGTATTCAGCTCCATCGACTATGCCGGGCGTTACGCCTACGGAAACCAGCCGCTGGTCGCGCAGTGGAACCTGGCTCGCTTCGCCGAGACCCTCCTGCCGTTGTTCGCCGACGACGAAGAGACCGCGGTGAACGTAGCGATGGAAACGTTGGAAGGTTTCATGCCGCTCTATCACGGCTTCTGGTCGGCTGGGATGCTGGCCAAGTTCGGGTTGACCGGCAGTGTGGATGCGGCCGCACTGATCGATCAGGCGTTGGCGCTGATGAAAGACAACGCCGTTGACTACACCTCGTTCTTCCGGAACCTGGCGCGGGCCGGCCGCGGCGACACCGAGGCGCTGTCACCGGTCTTCGATGACTGGTTGGCGCGCTGGCAGGCCATGGGGCCCGACGTCGACGCGATGGACCGCGTCAACCCGGTCTACATTCCGCGCAACCATCTCGTGGAACAGGCGTTGACCGCCGCGATGCGCGATGATCTCGCGCCGGTGCGCAAGCTGTTGGACGTCATCAGCGAGCCCTACCGGCAGCGGCCCGGTCTGGAGGCCTATGCCGCGCCGGCCCCGCCGGAATTCGGTGACTACCGGACCTTCTGCGGCACCTGAGCTTGGCTACCGTGTCGTGGTGACCAGCGTCAGCTCCCACGCGGTGAGCCACGGCTTGATCAGCTGCGCGACGGAATAGATGTGCGGGCCGTCGCAGGACGGCTCGGAGTAGTCGCCGTTGGACACCGCGGTGAAGATCCCGATCGCCTCGATCGCGCCATCAGGCCGGATCGCATAGACCGGCCCGCCGGAGTCGCCGCACTTGGCGGTCGCGGCGAACCGGATCTTGTTCTCCTCGCTGGCGACCACCGGACCGCACATCGCGCCGCCGCTGCGGATCCCGAAATGGCAGACCGTCTGGCCGATTTCGACCCGGTCGGCCAGGCCGACCACCGGATGCCCGTCGACTTCGGAGGTCAGTGGGATCTTGCCGGGCTGGTCGACCATGATCAGGCCGATGTCGAAGTCGTTCCAGTCGTTGCCGTCGTAGATGCTTTCGGCGAAGGTGCCGATGACCGGATATTTGTAGAGCCCGCCGTGGCGGATGGCCACCGCGGCGGGCCCGCCGGGTTTGTTGCAGTGCCCGGCCGACAGCAGCCCGGGCTGGTCGTCTTTGGTGCGCACCAGGAACCCCGCGGTGCAGCTGATGTTGTCGGAGCCGTCGGCGGGGCTGACGTTGAGACCGATTCCGGGTCCGATCGCCTTGGCCGCCGGAATCGGGATCGGATTGCCCGCCGGGTGGGTGCGACTGGTCCACACCGTGCCCACCATGACCGCGACGACGACGACCGCGATGGCCACCCGGGTGATCAGGGCACTGAGGGGACGTTTACCGGAGGCAGCCATGCAGGTGTGCTCCCGGATGGTCGGCGGGGCGGAATGCACCGACTGTACCGAGGGCTGGGCAGATCGCGGCGCGAAGGCGATTTCGAGCGGACAATTGCGTTCAGGGGGACGCTCGGGAAGGACGAAACAATGAGCACCTCGATTCAATCGCAGAACACCACCCGGATGTTTGCCCGGGTGGTCGGCCCGTTCTTAGCCGTGCTCTGCGTGACTGCCGCCGTGCAGGGCCCGCAGTTATGGACGCGAGTCTCGGATGCCGCCAACGATCCGCTCTGGTCGTGGGTGGCCGGAGCGTTCACCTTGCTGGCCGGCCTGGTGGTGATCGCCTTGCACCCGTACTGGCGCGGTGTCGCAGCGTTCAGCGTGTCCGCGCTGGGCTGGCTGACCGCGGTTAAGGGACTTTTGCTGGTGGCGTTTCCGGCGACCGTGATGTCGCTGCCGGCGGAGTGGATGGGGGCCGTGACCGTGTGGCGGGTCGTCTATGTGGCGTTTGCGCTGCTGGGCCTGTACCTGGCGTATGTCGGGTGGGCGCCGGGGACCAGCGGGACGGAGCCGCGGGAGCACAGGGCGAAGTGGGATCTGCCGCGGGCGGCGTGATGCCGCCGATCGCCCCGGGCGCCGGTGTCGTAAGCAACATCTAGGCTGCTGCCAACGCGACACCGGCGTCGTTGGTGTCGCCTTGCCTCAAGGAGGATCAACATCACGCAACGCCGCGATGGCGACGGAAAGCGTGGTGAGGCGCTGCTGGCCATCGACGCCCCAAAACTCCCGGAAATCATGCGGGGGATCGGCACCAAGTTCGACCGCTACGATGCTGCCGATGAAATGCCGTGGAATCTTGCTACCGTTCGCAAGCGCTCGATATTGCTCGACGATGTCCTGCCAAAGATCTTCCTGCTGCTCGGTTTTCCAGCGGTAGTGACGTTGGTACAGCGGAACCCGAAACTGGCGGTCCTGAGTCCTCAGGTCGCGGAACGTTCTTTCTCTGGCTTGCGTTCACCGCAGGATAGCCGTCATCGTCGCGCAGCGGTGCAAGAAGGTCGGCTGCCCCTCTCGACGCCGGTGAGATCATCGCAGCATTGAATACGAACGGAGTGTTGAAGACCACCGATAAACCGTCTGTCCCATCGGCTACCCTGCCGGCCATGGACATCGGCGTCTACGAATTGCTGCTCACTGAGCGGCTCAACGCCCAACTCGCGCAACGTGACGACCTGCGCGCCGACTACGGCGCCGTCGACGAAACCGAGCAGGCTTTGACCATCGCCCGCCACCTCGCGTCAATCATCGAACGGTCGTTGCATACGGCGCGCACTATCGAAGACCGCGTGGTCCTGGCCCACCGAATCCTGGATGTACTGCCCGACACTTACACCGACGGCGCCGCCCTGCACACGCGCGAACCTGGCAAGATCAGCCGCCTCGACGAAGTGAGACGCGTAACGGCATTGGGCGCCACGAACCTCCCGCGTCCAGCTACCCCCTTCTCCGATGCCGCGCTGATGACCAACGGTCGCGGTGAGCCCACCCTGGCCGCCGAGCTGCGGGCTGAGCTTGCCAGCGCTGACCGGGTCGATTTGCTGTGCGCGTTCGTCAAATGGCAGGGCCTGCGGCTGCTAGAAAAGGAGCTCACCGAGCTACGCGAGCGCAACATCCCGCTGCGCGTCATCACCACCACCTACCTGGGCGCCACCGACGCACGCGCCCTGGACGCCCTGGTGAATGAGTTCGGCGCCCAGGTCCGGGTCAACTACGACACCACCATCACCCGCCTGCACGCCAAAGCGTGGCTGCTGCGGCGCAACACCGGCTTCCACACGGCCTACGTCGGCTCCAGCAACCTTTCGCACGCTGCCCTAGTCGACGGGCTGGAATGGAACGTGCGCCTTTCTGCGGTCGCCACCCCACATCTGCTTGAGAAATTCCGGGCTACCTTCGATTCCTACTGGGAGAACCGCGATTTCGAGTCATACCGTCCCGGCCGCGACGGTGATCGGCTCCGCCAGGCCCTCCAAACCGCATCCGGAGACCGCAAGCGCGACCCGCTGGCGGTCACCCTGTCCGGCCTGGAAGTGCGCCCTAAGCCCTTTCAGGCCGAGATGCTCGAACAACTCGACGCCGAACGCACCCTGCACGACCGGCACCGAAACCTGATTGTCGCTGCCACCGGTACCGGCAAAACCGTCATGGCTGCCCTGGACTATCGTCGGCTGGCCCGCGACATTCACGGCCGCGATCTCACCCTGCTGTTTGTCGCGCACCGCAAGGAAATCCTCGGTCAAGCCCAACGCATGTACCGGGAAGTCCTCACCGATGCCACCTTCGGCGAACTGCTCGTCGACGGCCAGCAGCCGACCAAGTGGCGCCACGTGTTCGCCAGCATTCAATCACTGTCGGCGAACCGGCTGGCCGGCATCGCCCCCGGCCACTTCGACGTCGTCGTGGTCGATGAGTTCCACCACGCAGAAGCTGCTTCCTATCGCCGACTGCTCGATTATGTGCAGCCGACAGAATTGCTCGGGCTGACCGCCACCCCGGAGCGCGCCGACGGTGTCGACGTGCGCGCCTTCTTCGACGGCCGCATCGCCGCCGAACTGCGACTGTGGGAGGCCCTCGAACAAAACTTGCTCTGCCCGTTCCACTACTTCGGTATTCACGACGGCACCGACTTGGAAACCGTCCAATGGAAGCGCGGCGGCTACGATCTGGCCGCGCTGAGTACTGTCTACACCGGTAACGACGCCCGAACCCGCATCGTGCTCAAACAACTGCACGACAAGGTCGGTGACGTCGCAGCCATGCGCGGGTTGGGGTTTTGCGTCAGCGTCGACCACGCCCGCTATATGGCCCAGTGCTTCAACGACGCCGGCATTCCTGCCCTGGCCGTCTCGGGCGACACACCCGCCAATGAGCGCCGCGCTGCTCTGGCCGCGCTGCGCAACCGCGACATCAACATCATCTTCGCCGTCGACCTATTCAACGAGGGCCTCGACATCCCCGAGGTCGACACCGTGCTGTTCTTGCGCCCCACCGAAAGCGCCACCGTCTTCCTGCAGCAATTGGGACGCGGGCTGCGACTCACTCACGGCAAGACCGTGCTGACCGCGCTCGACTTCGTTGGGCACCAGCGCCGGGAATTCCGCTTCGACCAACGCTTCCGGGCCCTGACCGGAACGGGCGGCAAGGCGCTGCAACACCAGGTCGAGCAAGGCTTCCCATTTCTACCGTCGGGAAGCCAGATCGTGCTCGACCGGGTCGCGCAAAAACTGGTGTTGGACAACATCAAACAACAAGTGGCGCCCCGTTGGGCGGCGCTCGTCTCCGAAGTGCGATCTCACCTCGACGACCGGCTGGCGGGCTACCTCGACGCCTACGGTCGGGGTCTTCCCGACATCCTGAAGAACAACCGGTCCTGGACTACGTTGTGCCGCGAGGCCGGGAAGCTGGCCCTTGAAGCCGGCCCCCGAGAGACGCACCTGGTCAAACGCGTCCGTGCCCTCGCGCACACGGACGATCGACTGCGCTGGCAGAGCTATCGGGCCTGTCTTGATGGGGCTATCGACCTGAGCGGCCCGGCCGAACGACGACTGGCCGCGATGCTGTTCTACTCGCTGTTCCCCAACGGCGGCGGCTTCGCTGATGTCGCAGCCGGACTCGGTGCCCTGGCCGGAGAACCCATCGTCGACGAAATGCGCCAGGTCATTGATATCGCCTTCGATACCGCCAGGCGCACCACCTACGACCTGGGTGTTCTCGTTCCGTCGCTGGCCGAGGTTCCGCTGCAAGTGCACGCCACCTACTCGCGCGAGGAAATCTTGGCCGCATTGGACTACGCGGCTCAAAACCGCACCCCGAGCACCATGCGTGAGGGTGTCGTATGGCGCCCAGAGCTCAACACCGACGCGTTCCTGATCACGCTGAAGAAGTCCGAGACCGACTACTCGCCGACCACTATGTACCGCGACTTCGCGCTCAGCGACCGGCTGTTTCACTGGGAGTCGCAGTCCACCACCTCGGCAGCCTCGCCGACTGGGCAGCGCTACATCCATCACCGCGAAAACGGCTCACACATCCTGTTGTTCGTACGGGCTGCCAAATCCAACGCGCTCGGCGCGGCGCCGTATGTGTTCCTTGGACCGGCCGACTACGTCTCACACGAGGGCGAGAAACCGATGGCGATCACTTGGCGGCTGCACCAGCCGATGCCGGCGGAGGTGTTTCAGGCGTGGAGCGTGGCGGTGGCGTAGGTCTCGGATAGCGCCTGCGATACCGTTTTGCGAACTGCCTACGTTCTTGGGCCGGGACCGTGATGGCACTCGCCCTGCCCCGCACCAACGCCAACCCGAATCCACCACTGCGGATGGCTGATATCCAGCCGGATGCTCTGCTGGTACCCCGACCACGTTGGCGCCCCTGGGGCCTGGCCGCGGTAGAGCCCACGGGCGGCCGCGACCACCCGCTCATACTCGGTCGGCCAGCCGATGTCGCTGGCGATCTGCTCCAGCATGGCGCGGTCGCGCCCGAGCACGCGGTCCACGATCTGCAGCGACGGCAAGGCGTGCCGCTTGTCACCGTTGCACCGCGTGCAGGCTAGGACCAGGTTGGCCAGCCCATCGATCCCGACCAGCGACCAGGGCAGCACATGATCGATCGGATTGTCGGACCGTAACGCGGTGTCGCAGTAGAAGCATCGCGCGCCGAATACGTCTTTGAACGGTTCGCGCACCGCGGCCAACGAGATCCGTTCCCGCCCGAACAGGTGGCCGCTCACGTCGGGTACCTCGGCGTCGAGGAACTTGTTCATCCGCCGTACGTCATCGACCCACATGATCTCCAGCGCCGGCTTGAGCAGCCCGGCCAGTCGCGCCAACCCGTGGGCGACCCCCGGCTTGAGTTCGATGGCATCACCGTGGTCGCGCAGGTTGGCCCGCGAGACGTGATCGTGCAGAAATGAATCGTCGTAGAGAAACCGGTCGCCGGCGGCGCCACCCGGCAGATGCTGCAGCCGGTGCAAGGGCTGCCGGGCCAGACACAGGGTGATCTCGTCGATCGCCGTGCGGTAGGCCTGCGGGGCGCCTTGCATCGCGATCGCGAGTGCCGAACCGTGGTGGCCGGCACCGGACTCCTCGCGGAACCTGGTGGTGGCGGCGAGGATCCGAGCGCGCGGCTGCGTTGACTGACGAAGCTCGTGGCCATCGAAGGGGCGCACCTGGCGCCAGTAGATCTCCAAAACACGGTGCGCCAGCTCGGGTATCGGCACGGTCAGCGGCGCGTCCGGATCATCGGGAAGGTGCTCGATGCAGTGGTCAATCAGCGCCGTGATCGTGGCGAGCTTGTAGGTGGCAGTCCGCAAGCCGGTCTGCAGAATTGCGACCACCCGCTGGCCGAGCAGCAGCGGGTCGATAAGCCCGTCAGCCACCGCACGTCTCCGCATCGGAGCACCGTCGCACAGGCTGCGTCGTCGGAAGCCGGCGGTAGAAAGACACGAGACGCAGTATGGCAGGAGGTGTCGATGTCTAAAGGCAAGCTCGTGCGAGACAAGATCCCCAACTTGATCCGCGCGTCGGGGCGCACCCCGGATGTTCGGGTGCTCGATGAGACAGCCTACCGCGAGGCCTTGCACGACAAGCTCCTCGAGGAGGCGGCCGAACTAAGAGAGGCAGTGACCACGACCGAGGTGGTCGCCGAGATCGCCGACGTGTTGGAGGTGCTCGCTGCGATGGCCGCGTTGCACGGCCTGAGCTTCGAGGACCTGGTTGTCGCTGCGGAACGGAAGCGTCGCGAGCGGGGCGGGTTCGTCCAACGGTGGTGGCTGCCCACCGCCGGCGCCGATTGTCTCCCATATGGGCCCGGAGCGTCCCCCGACGTAGGACGAACTGTCACACCCCCCTCGTAGCCTCCAGGCCATGAACACGTTGACGGACCGGGCCGGCGCAGCACTGCGTGCCGGCATCGGTCCGGTCGCCGCTGTACTGCTTGTTGTCTCGCTGTTCGGATCGGCCGGGTGGGTCATCGCGACCGTGGTGCTGGCCGCGCTCGTGTTCGCCGGCTACCTAGTGATGCCCTACCTCGATGAGCAGCGGACCCTTGCGGTGCGCTACCGCAAAGAGGTTCGTGAGCGCGCCGATCGGCAGCACCATTGGGTGTTGCGCGGCGACAGTAGAGGTTTCTACGGGCCCGACGGCGCCGAGCTGATGCGCCGCATCGAGGCCGACTCGACAGCCGATAGCCTCGACGATCCCGACGACGATCCTCCAGCCGCCGCAGTGGCCTACACCCCCGAAGCCCTGGCCACGCTGATCGCCGACAAGCCCGCCTGCTGGCGCTATGCGGTCTTTGCTTCTGTGCTGGTGCAGCGGCGTGCGGAGCTGCAACCACGTCTGCGCGATCAAGAACTGGGCTACGCTCCGAGCCGAAGCACCCGCATCCACACCGGATTCAAGCTGGCGCAGCACCTGTTTGAGCTACTTGAGCAATTGTTGGCGCTGATGGACCAGATCGAGCAGTTGATGCTCAGCTCGGGGTTCACCCGGATGTTCGGCGATCCCACCGACGGCGACAGCGCCGACGCCGACGCGATCGTGCATGCCGCAAACCGGCTGATGGATCTGCACGAGCGGGTGCTCACACTGGCCGAACGCTGCCGTGGCATCGACACACTGAGCGACCACGCCGACGTGGTCCGCGACTGCGCCCGGGTGTTCGATGCCCCGCTAGAGGGCTACCGCAAATTCATCGACGAGTTCGTCGAACGCGTCGGCGAATTTCCCGAACTACTGCGCTACGCCCGTGGCTACATCGAAATGGACCCGATCATGTTGGAAGTCAACGACAGCAACGGGCTGCTGGACAAGGCCTTCGCCGGGATCCGGTCGTTGGCGCCGGCGGACCGGTGACCGTTGCGGGCATCGTCACAGTAGGTGCCATTATTCGGGTAGAGAGGTACCAACCATGGCGTTGAACATCAAAGATCCATCCGTGCATGAGGCGGTCAGACAGATCGCCAAAATGACCGGTGAGTCCCAAGCGCAGGCAGTCGCCGGTGCGGTGCATCAGCGACTGGCCCAACTGCAGGCGGATGACCTTGCCGATCGTCTGCTCGCCATCGGGCGCCGGACCGCAGCCCGGATGACCTCGGAGACCAAGTGGCTCGACCATGGGGCGCAGCTCTACGACGAGCGCGGACTGCCGGCATGATCGCCGACACGTCGGCGATCGTGGCGATCCTTCGCGACGAAGACGACGCGGCGCGATACGCGCGAGCCATCGCCAGAACAGAAAAGCGTCGGTTGTCCGTGGCTTCGTACCTCGAATGCGGCATTGTCATGGACTCCCAACGCGATCCGGTGATCAGCCGAGTGTTGGATGAATTTCTCGACGAAGCCGGCTTTGTCATCGAGCCGGTCTCCGAACGACAGGCACGCCTGGCCAGACAGGCCCATGCGGACTTCGGAAAGGGCAGCGGTCACCCCGCCGGCCTGAACTTCGGGGACTGCCTTGCCTACGCGCTGGCGACCGATCTGCGGGAACCGTTGCTGTGGAAAGGTGACGACTTCGAGCACACCGGAATTCCTCGGCGGCCGACGACTAGGCAACTTCGCGAACATGCAGGATCTCGCGTCGTCGAGGTGACCGGATGGCGTCGTCGCCGACAGTGACCACGGCAATCGTGCTGCCATCCGCGGCGGCAAACTCGACTTCGTAGCCACCTGCCGCGTAATGGCCGACGACGGCGCCGACATCCCCAGCGAGAAGGCCGTTTTCGGGAAGGTCGCGAGTTAATACGACAACCTCGTGCTCTTTATACACGGATCCTCTCTTCAGCTTGGGTATGCCGTAACCAGTCGGGGAACGGCGTCGGGTCCGTCGCTGATCCATACGGTACGCAACTGCACGATTCGGCCGCACGGTGTTTCTACACTACCGTCGACGACCATCTTGCGACCATATGTCGTAACGCCGGTGTCAACCACCGCGCCATTCTTAGCGATGTGCATTAGATCGTCCCGAAGGCGAGTCCATGCATCTCTGCGGTATCCCAGGGACATAAAGAAGGTGGCCTTTGCACCTCCGACAGGATGAGCGCTCGCTAGCAGGTATTCGACGACCTTGCGTTCGTCGATGTGGGCGTCGTCCCATCGGATCACATGGTGCCTACCACGCCGCGACGCGAGTCGCTTCCGCACCGCGACTGAGCAGCGCCATCAGTTCCACCGGGTCAGGACAGCCGTTGAGCAGTGCGATCAGCGGATCACGCTGCTGCACCGAAACCGGCTCCAGTGCGAAGAACCGCATGCCGACGCCGTCGGGCGCCATACGGGCGCAGACCAGCTGCCCGGGGCACAGCTTGTAGTCGGCCGTGTACGCCACGGCCTCGTGTCGTTCGCCGGTGCGCACGTCGCATACGGCGACACCCCGGCCGTGCTGCACACGCTCGATCTCGAACACCGAACGAGGCGCCTGCACCCACTGCTCGGCCAGCTCCTGTTCGTCCTCGGGCAGCAGCATGCCGCGCACCATCAGGAATTCCTCGAATCCGCCGCCTTCGAACAGCACGGTGTCGATCACCACCGGATCGGCCAGTGCCGCGTTGAACGCGGCCACGTCGTCGACGATGACCGAGCGACACCGTTCATAGGCAACCGCGTAGCGCAGATCGGTCCAGTCGCCGAACAGCACATGCTGAATCGCCTTGTGGTACAGCCAGCCCGCCCGGTCGAACAACGGCAGCTTGCCCAGATGGCATTTCTTGTACTTGCGTCGCGATCCGCACCAGCACGGGGCGTTGCGGCCCAGATCGTTTCGCTGCTGTGGGCGATGTAGCCGCAGCAGGTAGTGCAGCGGATGATCTGCCTTGGCTCGGGCGCGTCGCAGCAGCGCCAGGCCGGCCTCGGCGTCGCCGCGGTCAGAGGCGAGGCGAGCCAAGTCCAGCAGCGGCAGCTGCCAACTGTCGTCCATCTCCTCCGCCTGCAGCAGGCCACGTTCGAAGCCGGCGATGTCGCCGTCGCGTTCGCACGCCACCGCACGTAGCCATTGGCAGGCCACCCGCGCCCGCGGCGCCAACCCGTCCGCCAGCAGCCGCAACCCGCCCGCACTGAATCGGCCGTCCCGCACGGTCTCAGCCGCCAGCGCCTCCGCGATCACCGGATCGGCCAGCGCATTGCCGACGTCATCCATGATGTCGCCGACTGCGTTCACCGCACACTCGACCGCGTCGGTGGCGGGAGGCTCACGCAGTTGGTACACCGCCAGTAGCCCATACAGCCGCAGCAGTATGTTCAACATCCCCGCGGCATCGTCGGTCAGACGATGGCGTCGCGCGAGCCGCTCACATTCCCGCTCGAAAACCCAGGGGGAGAAGTCGAAACCCGGCGGTGCCAGCCATTCACCACGTCGAGCCAGGCCACGCTTCGCGGTCAGTTCCGACAGGGGCGCTACCGGCTCGGTGAACAGCGCCGGATCGGTCAGGCACACCGTCCATGCCAGCGCGTCGATGCACACCGGCTGCGTGCCGAGCAGTGCCGCCAACTGTGAGTCCGCCGTCGTTGGGAGCGCCGCGGTGACCCGTTCGACCACCAGGCCCGCCTCGCTCAGGCGCAGGCCGACCAGATCACCGTCATCGACCTTGAGTGCCTCGAACGTTCCCACCTCAAGCGCAAGCACACTTCCGTTGCTGAGCAACCACTCCGGAATGTCACACTCGGACAGCAGGTGATCATCGCCGGGCCGCAGAAAGTGGACCGCGGATCCATCGGCCAGCCGTTGATAAAGCGCGCAGTCGCAGAGCAAGGCGATCGGGGCGAGATCCGGGCCGACGGTGAGCACATCGAAGTCCACCTCGGCCTCGGTGACCCGTCGGGTGAACGCCCGGCCGGCCAGCACCGCGGGCAACCATGCCCAACGGCCGTCGACCAATTGCCCTACCGGGATATCGATTCCGAGTCGTAGCCGCTGCAGGACACGGGCGGGGTCGGGCACGCGAGCGCCCCGGAGCTGCTCGGCGATGTCGTCTTCGTGCAGCGGGCCGTGCTCGGTGAGAATCGTCGACAGTAGCCCGACGGGATCGAACGGCTCGGTCATGGCGGTCAGGGTAGGGACGAGGCCGGGCGGCTGCACTTCACCAAACCGGACGGTGTGCAGAAGTGTCCGCGGAAGCTCTGCCGGAGTTCGCTCTTGGACCCGACATAACGTGCGGTGTCGCTCAGAGGCGGGCAATCACCACAACTCGTCGCCGTAGTGCAGCACGGCGACGACGGCAAGTCAGCCGGACCAGTCGGTCCCCGCCGGTTCCTCGGACTCATCGAAGACGTCCGACACTGCGAACCGCCTGCTCAGAAACTCCACCAACTCCACCGGGTCGGGATCGGTATCAAGCAGCGCGAGCAGCTCATCGCGCTCGGCTGGCTCGACCGGGTCGATCCCGCCGAAGAACGCGAACCCCTCGCCGGTCGGCAGCGCCCGTGAGCAGATCAGCTGCCCGGGCTCCAGCGCGCGGCTCCGCGTGGTGACCTCGAACACCTCGCCGGTGCGCACGTCGCGCACGGTGACGCTGTGGCCGGGCCGGACCTGCTCGACCTCGAACACCGCGCGCGGCACTTCCAGCCACTGCCCGGCCAGCTGCCGCTCGTCGTCGGGCAGCAATGCGCCACGTAGTTCCAGGAATTCGGCGAACGCCCCGCCCTCGAACAGCATGGTGTCGATCGCCAGCGGGTCGGTCTTGGCGGCGGCCACCAGATCGTCGATCTCATCCTCGACGTGGCGGATGCGTTCGTAGCCCGCCAGCATCAACAACTCGGCCCACTCGCCGCCGAGCAGCTGCTGGTGGGCCTTGGCGTAGAGCCAGCCCACCCGCTCCGGCAGCGAGAGTTGCTCCCGGCCGAGGTGACACTTCTTGTACTTGCGGCCCGACCCGCACCAGCACGGCTCGTTGCGGCCGACGTCGGTACGCGGCTGCACGCGATGCTGTTCCAGCAGGCGCACCAGCGGGTAATCCGATCCGACGCCGGCGCGATGCAGCAGCCCCAACCCGGCCTCGGCGTCGCCGCGGTCGGAGGCGATCCGGGCCAGCGTCAGCAACGGCAGCGGCCAGTCCGGGTCCAATGATTCGGCGGCCAACAGCTCGCGTTCGCACCCGGCGACGTCGCCGAGCCCCTCGCACGCCATCCCTTGCAGCCAGCGGGTCGCCACCCGCGCCGAGCGCGGCACCTTCGACTCCAGCGACTCGGCGAACATGCCCAGGGCAGCAGCACCCGCCCGGCCCTCGCGGGTCGCCTCCTCCATGAACGACAGCGCCAGCACCGGATTCGCCAGTGCGGCACCCAGTTCGCCGAGCACGTCTGCGTATTGTCCGTCGACGGGCTCGGTTTCGGCGGGCGCTTCGACCGCGGCCTCGTCGTTCGGGTGGTCCATGGCGATGTCGAGCACCTGGGCCAGCTGTGCATGAATCTCGACCAGCGTGGTCAGCGCGAAGGCGTCGTCGTCATCCAGGCCGTACCGGTCGGCCAGCCGAGCGCATTTGCGCTCGAAGCGCCACCGCTCGAAGTCGAACCCGGTGGGCGCCAGCCAGTCCCCGCTGTGAGCCAGCCCGTGCTCGTCGGCGACCTCGCCGAGCGGGGCCAGCGGCGTGGTGAACAGGGCGGGGTCCGCCGTGCACACCGCCCACACCACGGCGGCGAAATAGGACGGCTCGTCGGCGTCGAGCAGAGCGGCCAGCCGATCACCGAGCGTCGTGTCCGTAGTCGCGGTGACCGGCTCCAGTGCGATCCCGCCGGCGGTCAACCGCAGCCCGAGCAGATCGCCGGCGGCCAGCCCCAGCCCGGCCAGCGTGCCCGGCTTCAGCAGCAGCGCGCCGGACTCAGCGATCAGCTCGAGCGGAATGCCGCGCTCCTCCAGCAGCTCGTCGTCGTAACCGGGCAGTACCACCGCCAGCGGTGAACCGTCGGCAAGCTCGGCGTAGTCGTCGTCATTGCACAGTTCGGAGATCGGATCCAGATCCGGGCTGACCGCCAGCACGTCGTGGCCCAGTTCTTCGGCGGTGAGTCGGTGGGTGAAGACCCGCCCGGCCAACAGCGCCGGCAACCACACCCACCGATCGTCGGGCAGCGGTCGGGCTGGGCAGCTGTACTCGTCGAGCAGTTCTTCGATGACGGCGTCCGGGTCGGTGACACCGGCCTCGCGCAGTCGCAGCTCGATGTCCTCGACGGCCAGCGCGCCGCGTTCGGTCAGGATCGCCGCAAGGGCCGGTACCGCCTCGGAGGAATCGGTCACGGATGACACCTTAGGGTCGGCCGGCCTCGGGTGCTGCGCGCAACGCGTTGAGGCTCGCGACCGTCGCCGGCGGAAACCTCTCGCTGACATTGCGATCGACCGCTGCGACGCCACACCGGAATGCGCCCGTCAACCGACGACGAGCACTACCCTCAGCGTCAAATGACCCACCCGGAGCGCTACCGACCCGGCGACGCGCTGGCCGCGCTGCATCGGCGCCGCGGCCCGATGATCGACGCCGGGATCGGCCGCCACGGCTACGTCTATGTGTTCGGCGCCGAGGCCAACAAGTTCGTCTTCGCCAACTCCGATGCCTTCAACTGGTGGGACGCCTTCCAGGTGCTGGTACCCGTCGACGGGCCCACCGCGCTGATCGTCAGCGACGGCGCCGACCATCGTCGCCGCCGCAGCCTGGTCCAGCCGGCGTTTCACCACCGCCACGTCGCCAACTATCTGAAGGTCATGACTGCCAATGCCGACAGCGTCATCGATCGCTGGCAACCCGGCGACACCGTCGACGTCTTCGCGCAGCTGCGCGCGGCGATCCGGCGCAGCGCCATCGAATCGCTGTTCGGGCAGGCGATGGCCGGGCACGCCGATTTCCTCGGCGAGCAACTGCAACCGCTGATCGACTTGACCCACCGGCTGCCGCAGGTGCTGCGCGCCGAACAGCTGCTGCGCTCCCCGGCCTGGCGGCGCGCCATGGCCGCCAGAGCCCGCGTCGACGAGCTGATCTACTCCGAGATCTCCCGCGCCCGAACCCATCCCAGCCCCGACGACAACGTGCTGGCCACCTTGATCGACGGACGCACCGACGACGGCGAATCGTTGCGCGACGACGAGATCCGCGACCAGATCGTCTCGCTGATCGCCGCCGGCTACGAAACCACCAGCGCGGCGATGGGCTGGGCGGTCTACAACCTGCTCGCCAACCCCGGGGTGTGGGAGACCGCAGCCGTGGAGATCCGCGATGTCCTCAACGGCCGCGCCCCAGACGCCTCCGACCTGAAGGACCTGATCTACCTCAACGGCGTCGTGCACGAGACGCTGCGGCTCTACCCGCCGGCGGTGATCTCCGCGCGCAAGGTCACCCGCGACCTGGCGTTCGACGGACGGCGCATCCGGGCCGGACGCACGCTGGTGTTCAGCCCGTACGTCACCCACCGGCTACCCGAGCTGTGGGCCGACCCGCTGCGCTTCGAACCGCGTCGCTGGGATCCCGCCTGGCCGGGCTACCGCCGGGCGGCCCCGTACGAATTCCTGCCGTTCGGCGGCGGCACGCACCGGTGCATCGGGTCGGCCTTTGCGACCGCTGAGCTGGCGGTGATGCTGGCCCGGCTGCTGGCCAGCACCGAGCTCAGCCTTGTCGACCAGCGCATACGCGCCGGCGGTTATGCGGCCCTGCAGCCCCGTGACGGGCTGAAGGTGCAGGTCACGCGGCTTCTTTGCCCCCCAGGACAACGGGTGCGTCGGCATGGACTGGCTTTTCGATCTGACATATGATGTGGTGTAGACCACGTTAAAAAAAAGATGTGACGCTGAACACAGGAGCTGCTGCCATGACCGCTTTCTTGAGCGCCTTGGGTATCACTGCGGCCACCGCAACCATCGGCGCCGGCATGATGGGCCAGACCACGGTGGCGTTGTGCGTCGGCCTGGTGTCATCGGCATTCTTCGCCGGCCGACTCTGCTGATTCGCACGCGAAGCGACGCTGCCGTCGGTAGGCCATGGCAGTCTCGTCGGCGTGCCGATTTCGCTGCCCGACGAACCACGCTTCGCCAGCTCCTCTGAGCGCCACGTCTATCAGGCGCTGGTCGACCAACTCCAGGACGGCGACCTGATCGTCTCCGGCCAGCGCGTCACCGATCACCTCAAAGACCACGAGATCGACTTCGTCGTCGCGATCGAGGGCGCCGGCATCATCTGCATCGAGGTCAAGGGCGGCGAGATCTGGCACGACGGATCCGGGTGGCGGCAGCGGGCCGGGGCCAAGGAGCGCCGTATCCATCCCGTGCGCCAGGCGCGCGACGCCTGCTACGCGCTGCGGGACTACATCGAGCACGATCCGCGCTGGAAACAGGGCCGACTGCGCTGGGATCACGTGGTGGCCTTGCCGCACACCGAGCTGTCCGACGGCTTCGAGCTGCCCGACTGCCCGCGCTGGAAGGTGATCGACCGAAACGACCTGCCGCAGTTGGTGTCTCGGCTGCGCCACGTGCTGATCCGCCAGGAACTCGAGCGGCCGCTGTTGACCGCCGACGGCATCGACCAGTTCCGCACCGCCCTTGCCGGCCGCGGGCTGCCACAGCGCGACGTGGTCGCGCGCGCCCTGGCCAACGACAGCGCCGCCGACGCCCTCACCGAACAGCAAGCCGTGATCCTCGAGGCCATCCGGCTGCTCAACCGGGTGCAGGTGCGCGGCAGCGCCGGCAGCGGCAAGACCTATCTGGCCGTGGAGCAGGCCCGCCGGCTCGCCTCCGACGGGAAACGCGTTGCGCTGCTGTGCTACTCGCACGGATTGGCCTCCTACCTCAAACGGCTCACCGGGGCCTGGCGGCGCCGCCAGCAGCCCGCCTACGTCGGCGAGTTCCACTCGCTGGGCGTGATGTGGGGTGCCCCCGACGGGGCGGGCCACCCGGACGACTCGGTGTTCTTTGAGGAGCAGCTGCCGCAGCAGATGCTGGCGCTGGCCGAAAACCTCGACCACGGCCAACGGTTCGACGCGATCGTGGTCGACGAGGCGCAGGACTTCGCCGACGCCTGGTGGGACCCGCTGCTGGAGTCGTTGCGCGACGACGAGGAGGGCGGGCTGTTCGTGTTCAGCGACGAAGGCCAGCGGGTCTTCGACCGGCAGGGCACGCCGCCGGTGCCGTTGGTGTCGCTGGTACTCGACCGCAACCTGCGCAACACCCGCCAGATCGCCGCCACTTTCCGGCCGCTGGTCGATCACCCGATCCGGTTCCTGGGCGCCGACGGGCCGGAGGTGCGGTTCGTGCCGTGCCGCAAGGAGACCGCCGTTGAAACCGGCGACGACGAGGTCGAGAGGCTGCTCGACGACGGCTGGCGGCCCGAAGACGTCGCGCTGCTGACCACCGGCAGCCGCCACCCCGAACAGGTCGCCCGCCAGCAACAGGGCACCCAGGCCTATTGGGACAGTTTCTGGGACGCCGAGCAGGTGTTCTACGGACATGTGCGGGGCTTCAAGGGATTAGAGCGCCGCGCCGTCGTACTCGTCGTCGACGCCAGCGGCCCGGTCGAACTGGCCCGGGAACGCCTCTACGTCGGGTTGTCGCGGGCCCGGGATCAGCTCGTGGTCTGCGGCGATCCGGACTTCATCGCCGAGGTGGGCGGACCGGCGCTGGCGCGGAAGTTGGGAATCGGCTGACGCGCCCCGGCAAAGTGACCGATGGCCCGCCACTTGCGTGACTACTGAACCTGCCTTAGCGCGGGTGCTCGGTGGTCAGCTGGAAATCAGCCGGACCGGCGCACGGCCCAGCGGTCATGGAAGGACGGGGCAATGGCTACTTCGCAACAATCGCAGACCACGACCCGGATGTTCGCGCGGGTGATGGGGCCGTTCATCGTCGTCATCGACGGCGCGGCGGTGATGCGCGCCCCGGAGATCTGGGAGCGCTTCTCGCACATCGCCTCCGATCCGCTGTGGACCTGGGTGGCCGGGGCATTCACGTTGCTGGCCGGTCTCGTCGTCGTCGGCTTACACCCCTACTGGCGTGGCGCCGCGGCCGTGGCCGTATCGGTGGTGGGCTGGCTAGGCGTGATCAAGGGGTTCTTCCTGGTGATGTTCCCCGACGTCCTGCTGTCCATTCCAGAGTCGACCGCCGGTGCCATCGGCTGGTGGCGCGTTCTCTACGTGGGCCTCGCGCTGGTGGGGCTGTATTTGAGCCAGGTCGGCTGGGCCCCCGGGGCGCGTCGGCCCGCAACGCGCGACGACAGCCCCAGCTCGCAGCTGCCGCATGCCGCTTGATCACTGTGATCGGATGCGGTCGGGCAGCCCCGCGGCCCCAACCGCGCCATGCGGTAGACGTCCACCAGCCGAGCCAGGTCGTGGGCGGTGACGATCCCCACCAACCGGCCGCCGTCGACAACGAGCGCCCGTCGCTGACCGTCGACGGCCAGCCGCTTCAGCAGCTCGGTGATCGGCTCACGGGAGCCCGCTGTCGTAACCTGATCCAGCCTTGCTGCCACCTCACTTATCGGGGTATCCGACCGTCGTCCCGGGGCGACGCCGCGCAACTGCTCCAAGGTGACCAGCCCGATGATCGAGCCGTCCGGGCCTGCCACCGGATAAGCCGAGTGCCGGTCACCGAGCAGGTAGCGTTCGATGAAGTCCGCCACCGTGATCCCGCCTGGCGCGGTCCGCGGATCGGCCGTCATTGCATCGGCCACCCGCACCCCGGCCAGCGCTTCTCGGGTCATCGCCTGGTCCTCGTCGGCGCGCGCCGCGGTATAGATGAACCAGCCGATGAAGGCCAGCCACACCCCGGTGAGCGTCGTAGCGGTGACGAACTCCAACAGCCCCAACGCGATCAACGCGAATGCCAGCATACGGCCGGCGCGAGCAGCGCCAACGGCGGCGCGCACCGGATCCCCATGGCGGCGCCACAGCAGCGAGCGCAGCACCTGTCCGCCATCCAATGGGGACCCGGGAAGCAGATTGAACAGACCCAACACCAGATTAACGACGGCCAGCCACCACAACACCCCGGTAACCAGCGGCTCCGTTACGGTGGTGGACAACGCAGCGGCACAACCGAATACCCCCGACAACGCCAGGCTGACCGCGGGCCCCGATATCGCGATCCACAACGCCGTCCGCGGGGTCTTGGCCTCACCACCCAACCGTGTCACGCCGCCAAACAACCACAGCGTCACGCCGAGGACGTTGACGCCGACACGCCGGGCGACGACCGCGTGCGCCAGCTCGTGAGCTAGCAGCGACGCCAACAGCACCAGCGCGCCACACGCCCCGGCCACCCAGTAGACCACCGTGGAATAGCCGCCGGCTGTCTCGGGCAGGGTGGCGGCCAGACTCCAGGTGAAGAGCCAAAGAATAACCAGCACACTCCAATTGACGCGGATCGGGAATCCGGAGACCCAGCCGACCGGGATGCCTCCACTCATGGTCAACCTCCCTGCCCGCCCCAATCTGCGCGGCACCGTCGCACAACGACCTGCTCGAACGCGGATCCCGGTCCTGTGACGGTGCGAGAGCTGCGACGGTGCGAGAGCTGCGACTGCACTCTTGCCATCTCCGCCGTTCGAGCAGATCGTGTCTTCTATCCTCGGTCGCGCCGCCGGTGCGCCGTAGGGCCGAAAGGCTCCGGTCGCCGCGCCGAATGTCACGATGTGGCGACGCCGGCCGAATCCGGTGGAAAACTCTTGCCAGCGTGTCGGTTATGAGGTAAGGCACAGCTATGCGGTTCCGTAAAACGGTGCTGGTGCTGGTGGCGGTGGGCCTGCTGATCGCGGGTTTGTTCGCGGCCCCCGCCACGTCCTACGAGTACCGGCCGGTGTTCGTGAACAGCCCGGTCGACTATGTCGACACGCTGATCGGCACCGGAACCGGCGGCCGAATCGTCGGGGAAATCAACAATTTTCCCGGCGCTTCGGTGCCGTTCGGGATGGTGCAGTACTCGCCCGACACCGTCGGCTCCTACGCCGGCTATGACCACAGTGTCGACCGGTCGGACGGCTTCAGTATGACCCACGCTTCGGTCGGGTGCGCTGCGTTCGGGGATATTTCCATGCTGCCCACCACGACCGGGATCGGCTCGCGCCCCTGGGAGCTCACCGAGAAGATCGCCCACGACCGCACCGAGAAGGGCGCGCCGGGCTATTACCGCGTCCACTTTCCCGACACCGGTGTGGCCGCAGAACTGACGGCCACCACCCGCGCCGGAGTCGGCCGTTTCCAGTACCCGCGCAACGGCCGAGCGGCAATTCTGTATGTGCGCCCGGCCGGGTCGCTGGCAGGCAACTCCGCGGCCACCATCCAGATCGGAGACGACAACACCACGGTCACCGGATGGGCGGCCAGCGGTGGATTCTGCGGCAAGAACAACACCTACACGGTGTATGTCGCGATGAAGTTCAACCGGCCGTTCACCGCCTACGGCACCTGGGACGGCTACTCGGTGTATCGCGGCACCCGCAGCGCCTACTCCAGCTACGTCGGCGAGAGCGGCGGGTACCTGCAGTTTCCGCCCGGGTCGACGCTCGAGGTGCGCACCGCGCTGTCATACGTCAGCGTCGATGGCGCCGTGGCGAACCTGGCCGCCGAAGGTGACGCAGACTTCGACGACGTGCGGGCCCGCGCGACGCAACAATGGAACGCGGTGCTGTCACGGATCCGGGTGGCCGGGCGCGACCGCCGCGACCTGACCACGTTTTACACCGCGTTGTATCACGCGCTGCTGCATCCGAATACATTCAACGATGTCGACGGACGCTACCTCGGTTTCGACGACGCCGTCCACACGCTGCGCAACGGGCACACCCAGTATGCGAACTTCTCCGACTGGGACACCTATCGGGGACTGGCCGCGTTGCACGGCCTGCTGGTGCCGCAACAAGCGGCGGATATGGCGCAGTCGCTGGTCAACGACGCCGAGCACACCGGGGCGTTTCCGCGGTGGGCACTGGCCAACGCCGCAACCGCGCAGATGACGGGTGACAGTGTGGTGCCGCTGATCGTCAACCTGTACACCTTCGGCGCCCGCGACTTCGACACCGCCCGGGCGTTGCACTACATGGTCTCCGGCGCGACGACCGGCGGAGTGGGCCGCCACGGCTACGTCGAACGGCCCGGCCTGGGCGCCTATCTAGAACGCGGCTACCTGCCGCAGGCCGGTGGATCCTGCCTCGCCCCGTCGATCCCGAGCGCCTCGATCACCCTGGAGTGGTCGGTCGACGACTTCGCCATCGCCCGATTCGCCGAAGCGCTGGGCCGCAGCGACACCGCCGCACAATTCCAGCCGCGAGCGCAGTACTGGCAGAACCTGTTCAACCCCACTACTGGGTATCTCTCGCCCCGCGATGGCGCGGGCTTCTTCCCGGACGGTCCCGGTTTCGTCGAACCCAGTCCGCTGTGCTTCGGTCAGCTCGGCTACGACGAAGGCAACGCCGAGCAGTACCTGTGGTACGTGCCCCACAACGTCGCCGGTCTGGTTACCGCGCTGGGTGGTCGACGGGCCGCGACCGAACGGCTCGATCGATTCACCAAGAAACTCAACGTGGGCCCCAACGAGCCGTACCTGTGGGCAGGTAACGAAGTGGGCCTCGGGGTGCCGTGGCTGTACAACTACCTCGGGCAGCCGTGGAAGACCCAACGGCTGGTGGACCGGATCCGCAGCGAACTGTTCGGCCCCGCACCCGACGGGGTGCCCGGAAACGACGACCTCGGGGCGATGGCCAGCTGGTATGTCTGGGCGGCGCTGGGCCTGTACCCGGCGGTCCCGGGGATGCCGGTGCTGGCCGTGAACACACCGTTGTTCGAGCGCGCCGAAATCGCGTTGCCCACCGGCAAAACTATCCGGATCAGCGCCCCCGGCGCCTCCGGGCGACACCGGCTGCGCTACATCGAGGCGCTGATGATCGACGGCGTGCCCAGCCACCAGACGTCGCTTCCGGATTCCATCGTCCGCACTGGTGGCACGCTGGCGTTCACGCTGTCGAAGAAACCGGACGACGGCTGGGGCAGCGCGGAATCCGCCGCACCGCCGTCGTTCGGTGCGGGTGGTCAGACGGTGGCGGTCAACATCACCCCGGCGGTCGCCACGATCGCCCCCGGCGGATCGGCGACCGTGACGCTGGACGCGCAACGACTCACTGCCGATGGTGACGACGACTACCTGATCACCGGCACCTCCGCCGACGGCGGGATCGCGGTGGGACCGGTGTCCGGGCGTTTCGCCGGGGAGGGGTCCGCACATCAGGACGTCGGTATCACGGTGGACGCAGCGGTGCCCGAGGGCACCCACCGCCTGGTCGTGACGACCACGGTCGGGCCCAACACCCGCACCTTCACCATGCTGATCATGGTCGGGCAGGCCGCAGCCGGCGAATAACGGCGTGCAACCCTCACCGGCCCGGCGCGACCTGCCGGCACGAATAGGTGACCGGGTCGCACATCACCGGCAGTGTGGTCCAGCCGCCGTAGGTGCCCGGCACGTTCCAGGTCGGCAGCAGCGGGCCGTCGTAGTACGGGTTGGGCATGTACTGGCAGGTGTCGTAGGCCGCGCACGGTGGTGGCGACTGGGCCCACGCGACCGCCGGAACACCCAGGCCCAGCACGGACACCGCCAGCGCGGCAAGCAGGTATCTCATGTCCCCACCGTGGCACGGGGTACCGACAACTATCGTCGGACGATGACCGTCGAGCAGCGACTGGCTGCCCTCGAGCAGATCGAGGCCATCAAAGCCCTCAAGCACCGCTATTTCCGCGCCTGCGACGCCAAAGACCCCGCCACCTTCCGGGCCTGCTTCATCGCCCAGGGCGCCGACGTGCACTACGGCCCGCTGGGCGGCTTCGACGATGCCGATCAGATCGCGGAGGTGTTCACCCGCATCGCGCTGCACAAAGTCGACGGCAAACCGGTGATCCTGGACATGCACCACGGCATGCACCCCGACATCACCATCACCGGCCCGAGCACCGCCACCGGGCACTGGACGCTGAAGTTCCGGCAGCTCAACCTGATTGACCGCACCGAACGCCTGCTCACCGGCGAATACGACGATGACTACGTCATCGAGGACGGGGCGTGGAAGATGGCCCGCAGCCATTTCCGGCAACTCTGGGTGGTCACCCGCCCACTGGGCGACGCCGTGGTGGAGGCCTGAGATGAACGACGCCCGAATCGCCCTGGTCACCGGTGCCAGCCGCAGCGTCGGCAAGGGCATCGCGCTGGCGCTGGGCTCGGCCGGCTGGACCGTCTACGTCACCGCGCGGCGAGAGGGCCCGCTGGACGAGACCGCCCGCAGTGTCACCGAGCGTGGTGGACGCGGCATCGCCGTGCAGTGTGACCACCGCGACGACGCCCAGATCGCCGCGCTGTTCGCCCGCATCGCCGGCGAACAGCACGGTCGGCTGGACCTGCTGGTCAACAATGTGTGGGCGGCACCCAAAGGATTCGCCGGCTTCACCGAGAAGTTCTGGCAGCGCCCGCTTTCGGACTGGGACTCCCTGATCGGGGTGGGGTTGCGCGCCCACTACGTCGCCTCGGTGCACGCAGCGCAGCTCATGGTGGACCGCGGATCGGGCCTGATCGTCAACATCTCCTCGTTCGGCACCCGCGGCCACCTGCACTCGGTGCTCTACGGCATATCCAAAGCCGGGCTGGACAAGATGGCCGCCGACATGGCCGTCGAACTGGCCGGCACCGGGGTGAGCGCGATATCGGTGTGGCCCGGACTGGTGAAAAACGAAGTCATGCAAGGCTTCATGGACCGCGGCCTGGACAACTTCCAGGGCTTCGCGCTGGCCAACGCCGAAACCCCGGAGTTCATCGGCCGGGTGATCGCCGCGCTGGCCGCCGACCCCGATATCGCCGCACGCAGCGGGCACACCCTGATCACTGCCGAGACCGCCCTGGACTACTCCGTCACCGATATCGACGGCAACCAGCCCGACTCGCACCGGGAACTGTTCGGCGGCGGGCCGCTGTACTAGCCGTGCCCGCCCGATTATCGATCTGGGCACCAGCGCCCCTACACTTTCTGGCGCCATGACCGACAACGCCGTGCACTCCGAAGCGGGCCGCCGCCGGACCTTCGCAGTCATCAGCCACCCCGACGCCGGCAAATCCACCCTGACCGAGGCGCTGGTGCTGCACGCCAAGGCCATCACCGAAGCCGGCGCGGTGCACGGCAAATCCGGTCGCCGCGCCACCGTGTCGGACTGGATGGAGATGGAGAAGGCCCGCGGCATCTCCATCACGTCGACGGCGCTGCAGTTCGGCTACCGCACCGCGCGGGGACAGGACTGCGTCATCAACCTGCTCGACACCCCCGGCCACGCCGACTTCTCCGAAGACACCTACCGGGTGCTGACTGCAGTCGACTCCGCAGTCATGCTCATCGACGCCGCGAAAGGCCTTGAGCCGCAAACCCTCAAACTGTTCCAGGTGTGCCGCCACCGCCGGATCCCGATCATCACCGTGATCAACAAATGGGACCGCCCCGGCCGCCACGCCCTGGAATTGATGGACGAGATACAGACCCGGATCGGGCTGCGCCCCACCCCGTTGACCTGGCCGGTCGGCATCGCCGGAGACTTCCAGGGGGTGCTCGACCGCCGCTCGGGGAACTTCATCCGATTCACCCGGACCGCCGGCGGCGCCACCGCGGCACCCGAGGAACACATCCCCGCCGCCGACGCGCACGAGGCGGCCGGTGCCGACTGGGACACCGCGGTCGAAGAGTGCGAACTGCTGAGCGCCGACGGATCCGACTTCGACCGCGAGGCGTTCCGCGACTGCACCGCGTCACCGGTGCTGTTCACCTCGGCGGCGCTGAACTTCGGGGTCAACCAGCTGCTCGACGTGCTGACCGAGCTGGCGCCGGCGCCCGGCGGGGCGCTCGACGTCGACGGCGTCCGGCGCGCCACCGACGCGCCGTTCAGCGCCTTCGTCTTCAAGGTGCAGGCCGGCATGGACTCCGCGCACCGCGACCGCATCGCCTATGCGCGGGTGTACTCCGGCACCTTCGAACGCGGCGACGTGCTCACCCACGCCGCGACGGGCAAGCCGTTTGTGACCAAGTACGCCCAATCGGTGTTCGGCCAGCAACGCTCCACGCTGGACACCGCCTGGCCCGGCGACGTGATCGGGCTGGCCAACGCCGCCGCCCTGCGCCCGGGCGACACACTGTACTGCGATGTGCCCGTGCAGTATCCGCCGATACCGAGCTTCTCGCCCGAGCATTTCTCGGTGGCCCGCAACGTCGACCCCAGCAAGCACAAGCAGTTCCGGCGCGGCATCGAGCAGTTGGACCAGGAGGGCGTCGTGCAGGTGCTGCGCTCCGATCGGCGCGGTGACCAGGCGCCGGTGCTCGCCGCGGTCGGCCCGATGCAATTCGAGGTGGCGGCCCACCGGATGGCCACCGAGATCGGCGCGGCCATCTCACTGGAGTCACTGCCCTACCAGGTCGCGCGGATCGTGGACCCCGGCGACGTCGACTTCGTCGCCAGGCAGTCGTTGACCGAGGTCATGACCCGTAGCGACGGGGTGCACCTGGCACTGTTCTCCAACAGCTGGCGGCTGCAAGGCTTCCAACGCGACAACCCCGATATACAGTTGCGGTCCTTGGTGGCCGCCGACGAATAGCCGGGACCGCTGGATCAGTTGCGCAGCCGCACCATTCGCGTCGTCGAACTCTCATCGAGCTCCACCAGGTCGGAGTAGGACCGCAGGAAATCACTGAAAGACTTGTAGCCCAACTCTTTCTCGCTGAACGACGGATCCATCCGCTTCATCTGCGCTTTGACCGCCGAGTTGTGCAACCACTCGACGTCGTCCTTCTCCAGGCCGATCTGCAACGCGCGGGTGAGCAGCGCGGTGGCGGTGTCCGCCGGATCCGGCTCCGGCGGTTCTTCGGGCTGCTGCTTGGGCTGGCGGGTGCGCCGCTTCGGTTCGGCGTCGGCGTCGGCATCGGGCGGTGCGGGCTCGAACACCGGCACCCCGGGTAGCGCGTCGTAGCTGATGAAGTCGTCGCAGGCCGCGGCCAGCGCCCGGCTGGTCGACCCGGCCACCCCGATGCCGACCACATAGCGGCCCAACCGTTTACAGCGCTGCGCCAGCGGGATGTAGTCGGAGTCGCCGGCCACGATCACCACATGGGTCAGATCCGGCAGCCGGAACATGTCCTCGACCGCATCGACGGCCAACCGGATGTCCGCGCCGTTCTTGCCGTAGGCGGCCGCCGGGAACAACTGCACCAGATCGACTGCGCGGGCCACCAGCTGCTGGCGGTAGCCGGTGTTGACCTCGGCCGACCAGTCGGCGTAGGCGCGGGTGAGCACCAGCGTGCCGAACGACGACGCGAAGTCGATGATCGCCCCGACGTCGATGGTGGCCCGGGCCAGCCGATCCGGGTGTTTGGCCAAACCCTTTGCTTTGTCCTTCTGGAACGAGTTGCGTCCGTTGACCTGGTCATAGCGCGAGATCACGATGTTGTCGAAGTCGATGTAGACCGCGACCCTGGTGTCGCCGGATTGCGTCATGGTGACAGTGTGGCACCACCGGCCACATCCGTAGCGGCTTGGCGGGAATGGGGGAGTTGCCCGGCTCTCAGCGACAACTGCTGACGCGGGGCGGGCCCGATGCGATTTGTCGCTGAGAGACAGGCAACTATCCATATGGTCCGGGCCGCCGGGACTGTTAACCGGGCCGGTACCACCGCGGAATCAACTCCGGATCCGGCAGCGGGTACTGGCCGAAGAACCCCCGCGGGTCACCGCGCAGTACCTGGGCGTTCTGCATCTCGGCGCGGTGCCGAATCGCCGCCAGCCGGCTGTGCTCGGCGGCGCGGTGCTCGGCGTAGCTGCGCATCAACCAGCGTGTGACGAGCACCGCCAGGGTGATCACGGCGCCGGCGAGGATGAGCCAGCGCAGCCACCACAGCAGCGCGAGCAACAGCAGCACGGCGAACACCGATCCGCCGCCCCCCGACCCGCTGCTGCTGCTCATAACCGACACGATAAAAGCAGGGTGTGACAGAGCGGGATCTCAGCGGCCGGTGGGACCGACAGCCCGTCACGCCTCGCGTAGCCGCAACGCCAGCCCGGACGCGCGCACCGCACGCCGATCCAGCGCGGCCCGGATCTCCGCCTCGGAGCCGATCACCCGCACCTGGTGTTTGGCGCGGGTCACCGCGGTGTAGAGCAGCTCGCGGGTCAGCAGCCGCGACTCCACCGGCGGCATCAGCACCGTCACCACGTCGGCCTCGCTGCCCTGGCTCTTGTGGATGGTCATCGCGTACATGCTGTCGACATCGGAGAGCCGGCCGGTGGCGAAATCCACCGGACCGGACGCCGTCGCGATCACCGCTCGCACCCCCTCGCTGCGCGCTACGACCACCCCGGTGTCGCCGTTGCGCACGCCCAGCCCGTAGTCGTTGGCGGTGACCAGCAGCGGCCGCCCGGCATACCAGTCCGCCCACACCGGATCCCCGGTCTGCTCGGACACCCACCGCCGAATCTGATGGTTCCAGTGGTTGGCGCCGTGCGGGCCGTCGCGGTGCGCGCACAACAGCCGGTGCTCGTCGAGGTTGCGCAGCGCCTCGCCGGCGTCGCCGAGCAGCGCCGCCTGGCGCACCCGCAACGCGTGCGGCACCGCGATCGCCGCCAGCTGGTCGGCCAGCGCGGCCGGGGTCGACACGTCGAGCCATTCCCGGTGCTCGTCACCGGAGCCCAACAGCTCGATCACGGTGTCACCGTCGCCGGCGCGGATTGCCGCGGCCAGCTCACCGATCGCCTTCTTGTAGCGGTGCGCGGTCGCCAGCGTCGCCACCCGGGTGCCCGGGCGGGCGGCCAAGCCGTCCACCAGGTCGGCCAGCACCGCACCGGCCTCCACCGACGCCAACTGGTCGGGGTCGCCCACCAGGATCAGCCGGGCGGTGGGCCGCACCGCCTCCAACAGCCGGGCCATCAGCGTCAGCGACACCATTGACGTCTCGTCGACCACGATCACGTCATGCGGCAGCCGGTTGCCGCGATTGTGCTTGAACCGCGCCGATCCCGGTCGCGAACCCAGCAGCGAGTGCACGGTGCTGGCCTGCAGCCCGGCCAGTCGGGCCTGATCCACCGGCTCGAGCCCGGCCACCACCCCGGCGACCGCCTCGGTCAGCCGGGCCGCGGCCTTACCGGTGGGGGCGGCCAGCGCAATCCGCAACGGTCGCCGCCCGGACGCCTCGGCCTGTTCGGCCAGCAGTGCCAGCAACCGGGCGACCGTGGTGGTCTTGCCGGTTCCCGGGCCGCCGGTGAGCACCGTGACCGCCTGCGTCAACGCGATCTCGGCGGCGGCGCGCTGGTCGTCGTGGCCCGGCGGGAACAGCCGCTCGAGTCCGGGCAGCTCGAGCGGCCCGTCCTGCGGCGTCGACAGCGCCAGCAGGTCCGCGCAGACCTGCTGCTCCTCACGCCAATAGCGGTCCAGATACAACAGCCCGCCCGAATCGTTGTCATAGATGCGCAACACCTGCTTGGCGACCAGCGAACTGGCACGCACCGCCGCCAGCCAGGCCGCCGGCTCCGGCCAACTCAGCTCCGGAGACTCGGTGCCGTCGGCCACGGTGGCCAGCTCCACACAGACCGAACCGGTGCGCAACGCCCGCACGGCCAGCGCCACCGCCAATGCCACCGTCTCGTCGGCTTCCGCGCCCAGCGCGCAGATCCGTTGGGCGGTATGCACATCCGCGGCCTCCAGCAGCCCGGCCTCGTTGAACTCCCGCAGGATGCCGGTGGCGCCACGCGCCACCCGCCACGACAGCGGGTCGAGCTCGGTGCTCATGCCGCCACCCCCTGCTGCAGCAGGTCCGACAGCGCCACCACCAGCGCAGCCGGCGGGCGCCAGCTGAACACCCCGGCCGGATAGCCGCCCAGAATCGGGGTGTCCGGCCCGCACATGCCGCGCACGAACAGATACAGCACCCCGCCCAGCTGCCGCTCCGGGTCATAGTCCGGTTGGCGCCAGCGCAGAAACCGGTGCAACACCGCGGTATACAGCAGCGCCTGCAACGGGTAATCCGAGTGCAGCATGGCCTCGGCCATCCGCGCGGGGCTGTAGTCGGCGGCGGTTTCGCCGAGGTTGTTGGTCTTGTAGTCGACCACCAGATACCGCTGATCGGGCAACCGCAACACCACGTCCAGCGAGCCGGACAGATAGCCGCGCAGCGACTGGCCACCGAGCGCCTCGGACAGCAACCGGTCGGCGTAGACCGCGAACGGATCCTCGGAAGGCAGGTGCTCACGCAGCAGTGCGCCCACGTCGGCGACCCGCAGCTGCGCCGCGGCGCCGGCGGTGTCGCCGCCGGCCAGCGGAATCTCGAAGTCCAACTCCCGCAACCGGTCCGGTAAGCCGATCTGCCGCAACGTCAAGCCGTCGGCCAGCGGGCCCAGCGGGGTGTCGTGCATCGGCAGCAGCGCCGCGGCCAGCGTCTCGGCGTCGACGCCGATCGGCCACCACGGTTCGTGCACCCGCACCTGCTCGGTCAGTTCGGCGGCCAGGTCCGCGGCGAACGGGTCGGCGGTTTCCAATACCCCGTGCACCAGCGATCCGAACGTCCTGCCGCCGGGCAGATCCGCCATCGGGGAGCGCAACTCGACGCCGTCGGCGGCGGCCGCCCCGGTGACCGTGACATCTTCGGACTCGTCGTCACGGGTGTGGGCATCGGGTTCGGAGTGCACCCCGCTCTCCGCCTGCTCCTGTGCGCCGCGGAGCAGCGCCGAATAGGAGGTGCGCCGCCAACCGGCGTCGATGTGGCGGTGGAAGTGACGCACCGCCAGCTCACCGGGCGCCTCGCGCCGAACCGGCGCCGTCGGCGGACCGATCACCGACTCCTCCACCACCGGCCCGCCCCGCTCCTGCCAGCCGGTGAACACCGCCCAGGCGTCGTCGTCGGAGATCCGCGACTCACACCGGTCGGGCACCTCGGCCTGGCCGGGAGGCCGCCCGCGCAGCAGCCGGGACAATCCGCCGTTGATCTCGTCGCCGGCCGGCGCCCACCAGGCGATCACCTGCGACTGGGCCCGGGTCAGTGCGACATAGGTGATCCGGATGTGGTCGAGGGCTTCCTCCCGCCGATGCAACTCCTTGACCGCCGCCATCCCAGGGCTGCGGGACCCGCCGATGTGCAGGCAGCGGACCTCGGTGCCGTCGGCGCCCGGCTCGTGATAGAGCAGGTTGCCCTCGGCGGCGATGTAACGGCGAAACATGAAGGGCAGGTACACGATCGGGAACTGCAGTCCCTTGGCCGCGAACACCGTCATGATCTGCACGGCACCGGCGTCACTGTCGAGCCGGCGGTTGCGCTCCACCGCACCGGTGCGGTCCTCACGCTGGCGGCGCAACCAATCCCGCAGCGCCGGCAGGCCGAGCCGGTCGGCGTGCGCGGCCTCGTGCAGCAGCTCACCGATGTGGGCCAGGTCGGTCAGGTGCCGCTCGCCGCCACGTTGGCTGAGCACCCGCCGCCCCATCCCGGCGAGCTGTGCGGCCTCGAACACCGCCGCGACGCCGCGCAACCGGACATGGTCGGCCCACTCGCGCAGCTTCTGTGTCACGTCGTCGGTTAGCTTGTCGCCGCCGCGGGCCAGCGATTCCGCGGACTCGCCGAAGAACATCGTGCAGGCCGCCGCGCGCACCAGCCCGGTGCGGCCCGGCTGGTCGAGGGCCTCCAGCAGGCACAGCCAGTCCTCGGCGGCCCGGGAGGCGAACACGTCGGCGTCGCCGGTGTAGACCACCGGGATACCCAGTTTGGTCAGCGCGTCCCGGCACAACGCCGCATCCTGGTGCTGCTCGACCAGGATCGCGATGTCACCGGCGCGCACCGGCCGGTCGCCGTAGCGGGCGCCGGAGTTGAGCAGGGCGCCGACGTCAGCCGCCAGATCAGCCGGAATGTGTTCGCGCAGTGGGCCGATCAGCAGGCTGTCGAGGCCGTCCTTGCCCAGCGTGGGCCGTTTGACGACCCGCAGCCGGAACGGGGCGTTGTGCGGCGCCCCGCTGAGCCGATGGCCGGTGTGGTGGGCCTCGATGGATGGCACGACGATCTCCGGGTGGCCCAGCTGGGCGCCGCCGAGCACGGTCTGCAGGCTGTCGACCAGTGCCTTGTCGCTGCGGTAGTTGGTGGCCAGGGTGCGCCGGTCGGCGGCGGCGCGGACCGCGGCCAGGTAGGTGTAGATGTCGCCGCCGCGGAAACCGTAGATCGCCTGCTTGGGGTCACCGATGAGCACCAGTGTGGAATGCCCGCTGAAGGCGCGGTCGATCACCTCCCACTGCACCGGGTCGGTGTCCTGGAATTCGTCGACCATCACGATCGGCCAGCGCCGGCGCATTCGTTCCGCGGCGTCGGATCCGCTGCGCCGCAGGGCTTCGGCCAGCCGGGTCAGCAGGTCGTTGTAGCCGAGCACCCCCAGCCGGCGCTTGCGGCGCTCGAGCTCGTCGAGCACCGCCTCGGCGAACGCCCGCCGCACGCCTGCCTCGGATTCGGGGTTCGGGTGCTGCGGGCGCAGTTGCGCGGCCGGGTCTTCCACGACTCTGCCGGCCAACTCGAGCGCTTCTTTGCGCGTCATCGGCGGCTTGTTCTCGTCGTTGCCGAAATGCGCCAGGTAGTGGTCATCGACGATCTCGGTGACCAGATCGGTCAGGCTTTCCACCAGTGTCGCGGTGGAGGCCGTATCACCGGCCACGCCAAGCGATTTCAGCACCATGGCACAGAACTGGTGGATGGTGACGATCGTCGCGGCGTCGAAGTCGGTCAGCGCGTTGCGCAGCCGGGCGCAGGCGGTCCCGGCCTCGCCGGCGGTGAGCAGATGGTGCTCCAGATTGTTGCCGGGCTCGCGGCGACCCTCCAGCACCGCCAGCGCGTCACCGATCTGGCCGCGCACCCGTTCCCGCAGCTCCCGGCTGGCCACCCGGCCGAAGGTGATCAGCAGCAGCTGGTCGACACGGGCGACCCCGTCGGCCAGATAGCGGGTGACCAGGCCGGCCAGCGTGAAGGTCTTACCGGTTCCGGCGCTGGCCTCCAGCACCACGGTGGACCGCTCGGCGGGCAGCGGACCCAGCAGCTCGAAGCGATGTGTCACGAGAGCACCTCCGCGCTCAGCAGTGGCGCCCACAGCCGTACCGCCAGCGCCCCCAGCCGGGTGCCCTCGCCGGTGACCTCCTCGCCGGGACGGGGGACGTCGAGCAGGGTGTCCAGCCCGGCGTTTTGTCCCCACACCTTGATGTGGGCGGCGTCGGTGGACTCGCCGAACTTGCCGCCCCAGGCGCCCCGGGCGGCGCCGATCGGGTCCTCCTTCTCGCGGCGGGCCGCCGCCCAGGCGCACGACGTCGCCAGCGGCAGCGGCAGCGGCTCCCGCCGGCCCGCGTCGTAGATCGCCACCAGGTCATCGAGCACCGCGACCGGGTCCGGTGGCGGCACGAAAAGCCGCTGCCGGATGTGGCTGCGGCCCACGCCCCGCCCGATGCACAGCGCGCTCCACTGGCTGTCGGGGTATTGGGCGGCCAACGCCAGCAATGGAATCCAGGCTGCCAGCACATGTTTGGGCGCCAGCCGCGAGTAGACCACCGACACGGTGCGGCTGCCGTACACCCCGGACACCGTGCCGGTGAGCCGGCGCCCTCGCAGGTCGACGTCGATGTCGTAGGCGTCCGGGTCCCCGACCCGGTGGGCGAACGCGGCCTCGGCCAATGCCCGGGACAGGTCGCGGATCTCGCAGGCGGTGCGCATGCCGAGCCGCCCCGGCGGCAGGGTGCCGCGACGCCACTCGGCATTCGCGGCGTCGTCGGGGTGCATGCCGGCGAGCATGTCGGAGAGCATCCGATCACCGACCGCCCACTGCGCCAGGCCCTCGATCTCGACGGGCATGGCGTCCTGGACGCCCTCGACGTCCCAGGGCAGCGTGTAATCCAGTGCCCGGAAATACCCCTTGACCGGATCCTTGAAGAATCGGGTCAGCTCTTCGAGTTCCACGTCGGTGACCGGTGGCGGCGGCAACAACGCGGCGAAGGTGTCGGTCGGTTCGGTGCGTTTCCCGGCGGCGGCCTCGGCGGCGGTCAGCGCCGTCGGGTCGAAGGTGAACGGCCGGCCCGGCACCCCCAGTGCGCCCGGCTCGACATTGCGGATGTCGAAGGGCTGCAACGGGTGCCGCACCACGACGTGATCGCGGACCGGCGCCTCGGTGGCGATGTCGAGCGCGTCGAGCAACTCGGCGAGCGGCACCGCCGGCGGGCGCAGCTTGCCGGTGCTCTCATCGGCGCCGGCGTAGGTGATCACCAGTGTCTCGGTGGCGGCACACACCGCATCCAGCAGCAGCTGCCGGTCCTCGGACCGCACGTCGCGTTCCCCGGTCAACGGCCGCCGGCACAACACGTCGTCGCCGTCGATGTGATCCGCCCGCGGAAACACCCCGTCGTCGAGGCCGACCAGACACACCACCCGGTGCGGCACCGAGCGCATCGGCACCATGGTGCACACCGTCAGGCCGCCGGTGCGGAAGTTGGCCCGGGTGGGCCGCCCGGCCAGGTGCCCGGCCAGCAGGGCACGCACGTCGGAGAGTTGCAGCGCGGTCTGGGCGTGCGAACCGGCCTGCATCACCACATCGGCCAGTTCGCGCTGCAACTGGCCGGTCTGCCAGCCGTCGTCGATCGAGACCCGGGTCAGCGCGGTCACGCCGTCGATCAACGCGGCGATCCACTCGCTGAGCGGCCGCGACCCGGTGAGCGCATCGGCGGCGGTCTGCAGTCGTGCCACGAACTCGGCGAGCCGCCCGGCCAGCTCCACCCGGTTGCTGCCGACGTCGTCGAGCGGCAGCGCGGTGCCCAGCCAGGCCCGGGAATCCTCCGACATCGCCACCCCGGTCAAGATCCGATCCAGCCCGAACCGCCAAGTGTTGTGCTGAATGGTCTTGAGCCCGTACGGTTCCCGATGCGCCGCGTCGAAGCTCCACCGGACGTTGGCCTGCTGCACCCAGGAGGTGATGTCCTCCAGGTCGTCGTCGGTGAACGCGAACCGGGCCCGCACCGGTGCCGCTTGCGCCAGGTTGAGCACCGCACTGGCGGTGGCGCGGCTGTCGGCGATACCCAACAGTTGCTCGGCCACCCCCAGCAGCGGGTTGGTCTGGGTCAGCGCCCGGTCGGCCAGCTGCACCCGCAGTGAGTGCGCGGGATGGCTCTCGCCGGCCAGCTCACCGAGCCCGAAGCCGGCGACGATCAGCGGCGCATAGGTCTCGATGTCCGGGCACATCACCACGATGTCGCGCGGCTGCAGCGTCGGGTCGTCTTCGAGCAGGCCGAGCAACACCTCGCGCAGCACGTCGACCTGGCGGGCCGGGCCGTGGCAGGCGTGCACCTGCACCGAACGGTCCGCCGGTGTGGCGCAACGCCCGTCGGGCCGCACCGCATTGGCGGCGATGTCGGCCTGCAGCCAGCCCAGCAGGGTGCCCGGTTGGGCCGCGGCGCCGAGGTAGTCATCGCCGGCAGGCGTCGCGGGCAGGGCG
>NZ_QMEX01000269.1 GCF_003284925.1 Mycolicibacter senuensis | reverse complement strand
GCTGGCCGGTGGCGGCCGCGGGCTGACCGACTTGCAGATTCGCGCGGTGGATCGGCTGGTCACGCAGTGGCGCGGCCAGGGTGGGGTGGCGGTCGGATCGGAGCTGCGCGGTGAGCGGCTGTTCGCCGTCCGCGACGACGGCGTGCTGCGGCTGCGCCGGGAGCCGGTCTGAGCATCGGGAGTGATGTTGTGCGCTGGGCTTGACTCGGCGGTTCAGCTTCGGCTCTCCTGCGTCGAGCTCGCTAACCGCGGGGTTTTTGCGGCGGTTCAGCTTCGGCTCTCCTGCGTCGAGCCTCGCTAACCGCGGGGTTTTTGCGGCGGTTCAGCTTCGGCTCTCCTGCGTCGAGCCTCGCTAACCGCCGGGAGTTGGTCGTCGCACGCCTTGCATGGCACGCTGTGCTGGTGGCTGCGTTCTCGCCGGGGGAGACACCCGAGTCGTACGCGGGCGACATCAAATCGGTGCTGCTGACCGAGCAGCAGATTCGCGCCCGCACCGCCGAACTGGGCGCGCAGATCGCCGCCGACTACTCCGACGGCTCGAGGCCGGTCAGGCAGGGTGAAAGCGGAGATCTACTGCTGATCACCGTGCTCAAGGGCGCCGTGCTGTTCGTCACCGATCTGGCCCGCGCCATCCCGCTGCCCACCCAGTTCGAGTTCATGGCCGTCAGCTCCTACGGTTCCTCCACGTCCTCGTCAGGCGTGGTGCGCATCCTCAAGGACCTGGACCGCGACATCAGCGATCGTGACGTGCTGATCGTCGAGGACGTCGTCGATTCCGGCCTGACCCTGTCGTGGCTACTGCGCAACCTGGCCGCCCGCCGGCCCCGGTCGCTGCGAGTCTGCACGCTGTTGCGCAAACCCGATGCGGCTCGCGCCGGAGTCGACATCGCCTACGTGGGTTTCGACATCCCGAATGAATTCGTGGTCGGCTACGGGCTGGACTACATCGAGCGCTACCGCGACCTGCCCTACATCGGCACCTTGGATCCGCGCATCTATCAGAGCTGATCGCCCGCCACACGGGGCGGCGGGCCGCTCACGCCCACACGGCGCGAAGCGGCGGCGTCAGGACAGTTCCCACACCGCGGTCACCGAGAAGCCCACCGTCTGCTGGCCGGGCTCCACCGGGGGCGGCGCGGCCATCGCGCGCGGCATCGGCGCCTCGACCGATGTCGGCGACGGCGTGCCACCGGCCACCTCCGAGATCGAGAGCACCCGGCCCAGCCGCAGGCCCGACAGCTGGGCGTACTGCTCGGCGCGGTCCCTGGCGTCGTTGAAGGCGCGCTCGCGGGCGTCGCGCACCAGCTGCGAATCATCCTCGATGGAGTAGCTGACCCCGTGGATCCGGGTGGCGTCCCCGCCGGCGCGCACGATCACGGCGAGCACCTGGGAGGCGGATTCGCGTTCGACCTTGACCCGGATCGTGTTGCCGGCCCGGTACCCGGTGATGTTGGCCGACCCGCCGGGCTCGGCGTTGCCGTACTGCGGCTGCAGGCTGACCTGGGCGGTGCTGATGTCCTTGCGGTCCACCCCGGCGTCGATCAGCGCGTCGATCACCGCCTGCTGGCGCTCGCTGGTCTGATTCATTGCGGTGGTGACATCGGCGGCGACGAACTCGATGCCCGCCTCGGTGGTCAAGGTATCCGGGATGCCTTGCACCTCACCGGATCCGACGACAGTCACCTGCCGGGCCGGTTCCGGGCCGTCGCCGCCGGGCACGGCGTCGCAGCCGGCCAACGCGGCGGTGGCCAGGCCCGCCAGGGCCAGCGTCGTCGACCAGCGGAGGCTCATCCGGGCGCGGCGTGTCGGCATGACTGGCACCTTATCGGAGTCGGGGGACCGGGTCTTGCCAAAAGCCCGATGCGGCACACTGGGACGATGACCGTTGCCCCCGCCAGAGCGCTGTCCAACGCCATCGAAGCCTTCGCCGGGCAGGTGTATTTCGCACCGGAGTGTCACCGCGGCTACGCGGCGCTCGGTTTCGGGGCCAGTCCGGGGACATCCGGTGGCGTCGAACTGCCCGACGGCCCGGCCTACTTCTGTAGTCGCGGCTCGGCGCTCGGACAGGCCTCCGGGCAGGTGATCGCCGCGACCTTCGGGGTGTTCAACCCGGCGGTGGTGGTTCCGGCGGTCGACTACGGCTGGACGCTCACCGACGCGCCGGCCATC
>NZ_QMEX01000268.1 GCF_003284925.1 Mycolicibacter senuensis | reverse complement strand
CTACCTGCGGGTTGAGCGGCAGACCGGCGGTGCCGAGGGTGGCTGGAGCACCGTGGCCGACGACGGGGACTGGTCGACGACGTTCCGCTGGCGCCGCGCCGGGCGCCGCGGGTCGACGGTCACGGTGACCTGGACGGTGCCCGAGGACACCGCCGCCGGACGCTACCGGCTGCGTTATGACGGCGCCGCCCGCGGGCTCGGGGGCCAGCTCACCGCTTTCACCGGGTGGACCGAGCCCTTCGAGATCTCACGAAAGCGTTAAGAGGCCGCCCAAGCTGCCTTAACTTCGCCGCCTAACCTCGGGAAATGTCACCGTCGGCCACCTGCCGACAATGACCGAATATCGGAAGCGGGGGCTGGCATGGCTATCACGATCACCACTTCGAGCACGGCGCGGATCGGCCAGCAGGGCAACCCCACCGTGAAGTGCGGTGACGCGCAGATCCGAGCGCACTCCCGGCACCTCGCGACGGTGATCGCGATCCGCGGCCGTATCGACTCCGGCAACGTCGACGAGCTCAGCGAGCACGCCCGGCGCTTCGTCCTGGCCAAGGAGCCGCTGCTGCTCGATCTGAGTGGGGTGACCTCGTTCGCCGCCGCCGGCATCTGGCTGCTGTGCGTCCTCGACGGTGACTGCCGCGCCGCGGGCGTCGACTGGACGCTGATCGAGGGTCCGGCTGTCAGTGAACTGCTCGGTGACTTCGACGAGGACGCCATGTTCCCGACGGCCCGCTCGGTCGAGCAGGCGCTGCACGCGCTCGCCGACGGCAACGACCGGCGCCGGCAGGCGCTGTTGCCGCTGTTCCAGAAGTCGGCTTAGCGATAGGCCGGAGGTACCCCGGCGCCGCCGCGGCGCTGCGCTGGTGGCCGCCGCTCGGCGTGGTGGCGACGTTGGCCCTGGGATGGGCGGTAGGCCGCGGCTCGACACCCTTCGACGGCTGGTTCAGCCAGCGCATCCGCGGGATCTTCGGCGAGCAACCGCGGTGGCTGTTGGCCTTCACCAGCGGCTGGTTGGTGCTCGCGGTGCTGGTGGGATGTGTGGCTGTAGCCCTGCTCAGGCGGCAGTGGGCGCTGGCGGCGGCGGTGCTGATCTGCCCGTTCGTCGTCACCGCGGCCACCCAGGGCCTCAAGCACCTCTTCGACCGGCGCAACGGCGCCTACCTGGCATACCCCAGCGGGCACACCGCGCTGCTGGTCGCGGTGCTGGCCATGATGGTCGTGGTGGCCCACGCCGGCCGGGAGGCCCGGCGCTGGGCGCTGGCCCTGGCGGCCGGACTCAGTGTGCTGGGCATGCTCGGGCTGGTGGCCTGCGGCTATCACTTCGTCACCGACACGCTCGGTGCGGCGATGTTCGCCATTGCGCTGGTCTGCGCGGCCGCTCGGTTAACGTCTGCGCTGTGATCGTGCTGCTGCCCCCGTCGGAGACCAAGCGCACCGGCGGTGACGGGCGGCCGTTGCGGCTCGACGCCCTGGGGTCGCCGCAATTGAACGAACTGCGGGCGACGCTGGTCGACGAGTTGGTCACGCTGGCCGCGGACCGGGAGGCCAGCCGGCACGCGCTGGCGCTCTCGGCTGCCCAGGACGCCGAGATCGAACGCAACGCGTTGCTGCGGACCGCGCCGACGGCGCCGGCGATCAACCGTTACACCGGGGTGCTCTACGAGGCGCTCGACGTCGATTCGCTGCGCGGCGCGGCGGCGGCGCGTGCGACGGCCCGGCTGACGGTCGGATCGGCGCTGTTCGGGCTGCTGCGGGCGACCGACCAGGTGCCGGCCTATCGTCTCTCGGCGGCCTCGAAGCTGCCCGGACGGCCCGGGCTGGCCAAACGCTGGCGGCCCGTCCTGGAGCCGGTGCTGGCCGAGATCGCCGCCGCCGAACTGGTCGTCGACCTGCGATCCGGGGCCTATGCGTCGCTGGCCAGGATCCCCGGTGCCGTCTGCGTCGACGTCGTCGCCGAACACCCCGATGGCCGGCGGGTCTCGGTCAGCCATTTCAACAAGGCCCACAAGGGCCGGCTGGCGCGGGCACTGGCCTCGACCAGGGCCGAGCCGGACGACGTCGCGGGCGTGGCGGCGACCGCTCGGCGAGCCGGGATGCGGGTGGAACGCCACGACCACCGTTTGACCGTCGTGGTTGCGGCATGAGAGACGACAATGGGCGAATGGCGACGCTGCGGATCCTGCTGCTTGC
>NZ_QMEX01000267.1 GCF_003284925.1 Mycolicibacter senuensis | reverse complement strand
TCCGGCACCACACCGCCGGTCGCGGAGACCGCCCCGACGCGGTCGGCCAGGACGCGCAGCGGCGTACCCGTCCCGACCTCAGGGCGCATTGCGGCAGACACCGCGATCACCTCCATCCGCTGCGGCCAGGTCACCAGAACCGGACCTGAGACTACCCAGGCGGGCACCCCCAGCGGAGTGGCCGATCGCCATTTCGCAGCCCGGAGCGGGGACGCCCGCTACATCGCCTGTAGCACGAGCGGCGGTCCCGGGTCCGGCGACAGCGGGACATTGTGCCGCTGCAACAGCCAGCCGGCGATGTTGTGGAACAGCGGCGCGGCCGACGTGCCCGGCGATCCGTCGGCGGCCCGATGGGGGTTGTCCATCATCATCGCGATGACGTAGCGCGGATTGTCCGCCGGCGCGATCCCGGCGAAGGTGATCCAGTAGACGTCGTCGTAATAGCAGCCGCAGCCGGGATTGATCTGCTGGGCGGTGCCGGTCTTTCCGGCGATCTGGTAGCCGTCGACGGCGGCCTGCCATCCGGTGCCCTGCTGAACACCGGTCGGGTCGCGCTGGGTCACCGAGCGCAACATGTTGCGGACGGTCTGCGCGGTCTGCTCCGAGACGACCCGCACCCCGTCTGGGCGGGGTTCCTCGGTGCGGGCGCCGTCGGGGGCGATGGTGGCCTTGATGATTCGCGGCGGGATCCGCAATCCGTCGTTGGCGATGGCCTGATACATCCCGGCCATCTGCAGCAGTGTCATCGAAAGGCCCTGGCCGATCGGAAGGTTGGCGAACGAACTGCCCGACCACTGGTCGACCGGCGGAACCAGCCCGGCGCTCTCGCCGGGAAGCGCGACACCGGTGCGCTGCCCCAGACCGAATTTCTCCAGCATCTCGAACCAACGCTCCGGTCCCACCCGCTGCGCCAGCATCAGGGTGCCGACGTTGGAGGACTTCCCGAAGATCCCGGTCGTGGTGTAGGGCGCCACCCCGTGCTCCCAGGCGTCGCTGACGGTGACATCGGCGATGTTGATCGAGCCCGGAACCTGTAGCACCTCATCGGGGTTGCTCAGCCCGTGCTCGATGACCGAGGCGGCGGTGATGATCTTGTTCACCGAGCCGGGCTCGAACGGCGACGACACCGCCGGGTTGCCCAGCTGCCGGTCCTCCTGTCGCCCGATGTCCTGGGACGGGTCGAAGGTGTTGTCGCCGGCCATCGCCAGAACCTCGCCGCTCGTGGCGTCGAGCACCACCGCGGTGACGTTGCGGGCGCCGGAGACGTTCTTGGCCTGCTGAACCTGCTGCTGGACATAGAACTGGATGTCGTCGTCGAGGGTCAGCTGGATCGTCGACCCGTTGACGGCCTTGTGTCGGTTGCGGTAGCTGCCCGGGATGACCACCCCGTCGGAGCCGCGGTCGTAGGTGATCGAGCCGTCGGTGCCGGCCAGCACGGCGTCCATCGAGTCTTCCAGCCCGAGCAGGCCGTGGCCATCCCAGTCGATGCCGCCGATGATGTTGGCGGCCAACGATCCGCCCGGGTACTGCCGCAGATCCTGGCGCTCGCTGCCGACCTCCGGATATTTGTCGGTGATCACCTCGGCCAGCGCCGGATCGACGGCACGGGCCAGATAGACAAAGGTCTCGTTGCTGCGCAGTTTCTTCAGTAGCGTCGCCGCATCCGGCTTGTTCCCGAGCCGGCCGGCGATGTCCGTGGCGATCTCCTGCAACCGCCGCTGCGGTTCGGGGGCGGCCGGATCCTTTTTCCGGGCCTCCGCGAGTTGCTTGCCGACCTTGATCGGCTGGAACGTCAATGCCCGGGCTTCGATGGTGAACGCCAACTTGTCGCCGGTGCGGTCGATGATGTCGCCGCGCATGGCCTGCTGGACGTCGGTGACCTTGAGTTGCCCGGCGGCCTCGGCCCGCAATCCCGACGCTCGCGGCACCTGCAGATAAAACAACTGGGCCGCGGACAGCGCCAGTACCAGGAAGATGACGGCGTTGCCGGTGCGGTGGCGGAAGACAAACGATGCGCTGCGCAGCCCCAGGTCGGTGGCCGGCCGGGTACGACGGTCACGCGCCGAATGTCCGGTCTGCTGGGTAACTTTGGTCGTTTTGGCCGACTTGGGCTGCTTGGTGGGCTTGGCGGGTCGGCCGGCCCTGCGCGTGCCCGCCTTGATCGAGCCGTCGGCGCGCCGCGTCGGTCCGGTGCTCCGAGCCGGCCTTCTCATCGCGGAGCTCCCGGAAGCACCGGTGGCA
>NZ_QMEX01000266.1 GCF_003284925.1 Mycolicibacter senuensis | reverse complement strand
GAAGGCGGCGACGGCGGCGACGCCGGCAACGGCCCCACCGCCGCAGGGCTGCCCGCCCTCGGCGGCGTCGGCGGCACCGCCGGCCTGTGGGCCGGCGACCACGGGGCGGTCGGCCGGTTCGGCGCCCTGCCGGGCGGCATCAGCGGAACCGTCGCGCCGCCGGTGGAGGTCTCCAACGGCTGGCTCACCAACACCGACGGCCAGGTCGTCATGCTGCGCGGACTGAACCAGGTCTACAAGATCCCGCCGTATGAGCCGTCCGCGGGCGGGTTCGACGACGATGACGCCGCGTTCCTGGCCGCCAACGGTTTCAACGTGGTGCGCCTCGGTGTCATCTGGGCCGGGGTGCAACCCGAGCCCGGTGTCATCGACTACGACTATCTGGCCTCGATCGAGCACACCGTGCAGATCCTGGCCAACCACAACATCGTGGCGATCCTCGACATGCACCAGGACCTCTACGGTGGCGCCTTCGGCGGCGACGGTGCCCCGGACTGGGCCACCTTCACCGGCGGACTGCCCAACTTCGATGTGGGCTTCCCCTTCAGCTACTTCGTCAGTCCAGCGCAGAACCACGCCTGGGATGCGTTCTGGGCCAACACCCCTGCCGACGGGATCGGTCTGCAGAACCATTACGCGGTGATGTGGCAGGCCGTCGCCGACTACTTCAAGGGCAATGAGAACGTCGCCGGCTACGAGATCATCAACGAGCCGTGGGCCGGCTCGCACTGGCTCGGAAGCCTGTTGGGCAACCCCTATTTCGATACCCAGCAGCTGACCCCGTTCTACAACCAGCTAACCGAGGCCATCCGATCCGTGGACCCGAACAAGACGGTGTTCTTCGGCCCGACGACCCTCGAGGCCAGCCTGCCGGTACCGACGCACCTGGGCACGGTGGACGACCCGAACACCGCCTTCTCGTTCCACCACTACTGCATGGTCAATGCGCTGTTCGCCGACCTCAGCTTCGGCTGCGACTGGAACGCCGACGTCGTGTTCGCAAACGCGATGGACTACGCGCAGGAGCACAACATCCCGGCGTTCCTCAGCGAGTTCGGTGCCACCAACAATCTTCCGACCATCGGCGCGAGCCTGCAGGCGGCCAACCGGTACCTGTTCGGCTGGACCGAATGGGCCTACACCGGCAACGACATCACCAGTACCTCCCCGATCGATCAGGCGCTGGTGTACGACCCGAGCCAGCCCCCGGTCGGCGACAACGTCAACTGGGACAAACTCGACGTGCTGGCCCAGCCCTACCCGCAAGAGATCTCCGGCACCCCGACCTCGCTGTCGTTCACCAACGGCGTCCTGTCGTTCGCGTACTCCACCGACCGCGCCGACGGCACCGGCAGCTTCGACGCCGGCTCGCAGACCACCATCTCCGTGCCACCCAGCCAGTACCCGAACGGCTACACCGTTAACGTGACCGGCGGAACCGTCACCTCGGCCGACGACGCCCCGGTACTGACCATCAGCTCAGCTTCCGGCGCGACCAGCGTGACGGTGACGGTGACGGCGAAGCCCTGACGGGCCACCGCGCGTCGCCGCCGATCAGGCGGAAATGCCTGCAAAACAAGTGAATGCCGCGGTGCGCCGAGGCGAGCTTGCGCCGCGTAAGTAACTCGTTTACCTTCTCAGTCACAACTCAGCATCCGCGCATGTCCACGAGAAGGGTCTGTCGAGATGGCTCGTCGCCGCAGCAAATCTGTGGGCAGCAAGGTTGTCGGGGTCGCCGCGTTGCTGGCCTTGACCGTCCCGGCCGCGCCGGCGCAGGCCGACCTCGGCGACATGATGGACGTGCTGTTCGACCCGTTCGTGACCACTGCGGGCGCATTCGACGGCGAGGCAGTATTCGACGCGACCGCATGGGAGTCCTTCCTGTCAGCGGAGCACTGGGATGCCGCGCTGGCCGCACTGGCCGAACCGGGACCGGCGGTGGGCTTCGACTTCTACGCCGTGCTGCATGACGCCACCCAGACCTGGATCGACAGCGACCTGGGCGCCCAGGTCAACGGCGTCATCAACACACTGTTCGGCTCGACGGTCATCGGCAACGGGATCGACGGCACCGAGGACAACCCCGACGGCGGCGACGGCGGCTGGCTGTTCGGCGACGGCGGCGCCGGCTGGAACAGCACCACCGACGGTGTGGCAGGCGGCAGCGGCGGTGCCGCCGGGATCTTCGGCGACGGCGGTGACGGCGGGACCGGCGGGGCCGGGGCCGCCGGCGGGGATGGCGGGGCCGGCGGCTGGCTGTGGGGC
>NZ_QMEX01000265.1 GCF_003284925.1 Mycolicibacter senuensis | reverse complement strand
CGGGTCGAATTCGGACGTTCGCGCGGCGCGGCAGCCGGGCCGCCGAACACCGGGCGGCGGCCGCCTCATCGACCGCTATGGCCGCGGCCGCGGTCCAGGCCTTGCGGCTCGGCACCGACGTGGCATCGAGCTGGATGACCCGTACGCCGACGGCCGCAGCCACCCGGGCCAGTTCGTCGCGCATCGCGGGTTGGGCGATGAGGGTCAACAGGCCGGCGGTTGTGCTCACGCCCTCACCGTGGCGGTGCGACCGCTGCCGCGCCAGGCCCTACGCGCCAGTTGTGGAGCGTTACCGCGACTGTGCAGAACTATCCGACAGGAGGCAACGCAATATCAGTACCAATCGGATCATAATTGCGATTTTCGGTACTTCCGGGAAGGCCCAGTGCTCGTTCCAGCGAAGAATGACCGGTTAAAAAAGACGACCCCCGCCAGGGGGGGAGGAGGCGGAGGTCGTCGTGTATCAACCCCGGGGGGTCGGGCCGATACACCCTCAGCATAAGCCGAGTGAGGCCACTATACACACGACATGCCGGTCCGGCGCAAGTGTTGTCATCAAATGGCGACACTCGGGACCGCACGGCCGCTGAAGTGCTCTTTCCGGCATAGCCCCGGTTCCGCCAGCCCCCGCACCTATGCTGTAGCCGTGATCGCCTCCGACCCGGACACCCGGCAGCCGCAGCCGCAGGGACCGCCCAGGGACACCGGCAGCCGGACCCGCACCGCCGCCTTCCTGGACCTCGACCACACCATCATCGCCAAGTCCAGCGCGCTGGCCTTCAGCAAACCTTTTATGGACCAGGGGCTGATCAACCGTCGCACCGTGCTCAAGTCGAGTTACGCCCAGTTCCTGATGCTGCTGTCCGGGGCCGACCACGATCAGATGGAGCGGATGCGGACCCATCTGACCAACATGTGCACCGGCTGGAACGTCGAACAGGTCAAGGCGATCGTCAACGAGACGATGCACGACATCGTCAGCCCGCTGGTGTTCGCCGAGGCGGCCGAGTTGATCGCCGATCACAAGCTCTGCGGTCGCGACGTGGTGGTGGTCTCGGCCTCCGGCGAGGAGATCGTCGCGCCGATCGCCCGGGCGCTGGGCGCCACCCACGCCATGGCGACCCGCATGGTCGTCGCCGACGGCAAGTACACCGGCGAGATCGCGTTCTACTGCTACGGCGAGGGCAAGGTGCAGGCCATCCGGGAGCTGGCCGCCCGGGAGGGCTACCCGCTGGAGCACTGCTACGCCTATTCGGATTCGATCACCGACCTGCCGATGCTGCAGGCCGTTGGTCACCCCTCGGCGGTCAACCCCGACCGCGCGCTGCGCAAGGAGGCGGTCGCCAACGGCTGGCCGGTGCTGACCTTCTCGCGGCCGGTGTCGCTGCGTGACCGCCTGCCGGCCCCGTCCGGCGCCGCGGTGGCCACCACCGCCGCGGTCGGCATCAGCGCTGTCGTTGCCGGGGCGCTGACTTACTCGCTGCTGCGACACCGGGTGTTCTGACCCACTCCAGCAAACGCACGCGGTCACAATCCGGTGACGTCGTCGACGACGTTTGCGATTAGGCCTTGCTGTGTCGTGCGTCACGTAGTACAAAGGAGGCACGGAAGCCGGCAAGGCCAGGGTCGCTCCGGAAGAGAAGGATCGACCTCCCGAGCCGCACTTCCCAGTACGGATAGCGGTACCCACGCGGAGCCACAGCCGCGAAGATGGCAGAAGTGTTGCGGGCCTGCGTAATTGCGGAACGTAATCGGTCCCGACAGCCCTTTGGGTGGGGCTGCAGCCGAGGAGCACCGCACGAGCGCCGAGGCCACCCACGCAACCCACGTTGGACGCTTGGTAACCGTGTACCGTACTAGCGGGCGGCGAGCCGATTTCATCGGAGCGCCGCCCGCTTCGTTTTGCTCCGACGGCCCGGGATTCAGCGCTTGGCGCCCGCTTCAGCTATCCCCAGCGCATCCAGCGCGCCGGCGTGCAGCGCACCGCAGCACAACAGCAGCCAGTCCGTCACACCCTCGGTGGAACCGTCGGCGAAAGCCTGTGCGGCACGGCGATAGGCGCCCGCCTTGCGCATCCAGTGCACCTCGGGGACGCCGAGTCCGTGCCGGTCCAGCCCGCTGGCGATCGTCACCAGCCGGGCCGCGCCCCGAGCGACCACACCGTCGGCGCTGCCGAACGGCGCGAGCGTCAACAGCTCGCCGTGCACCACCGCGGCGAACACCGGTGCCGGCGCCCTGGTGCCGCCGGCGGCCAGGTCGGCCAGCAGCTCCAGCCGGCGCCCGACCTCGCCGCCGCCCGTCGGCCGGCCGAGGTGGTCTTCGTCGACCAG
>NZ_QMEX01000264.1 GCF_003284925.1 Mycolicibacter senuensis | reverse complement strand
GCGACTTCGCTCAGCGGTGCGCCCTCGCGCCGGTGCACGACCAGCCCGTCGGCCGATCGCAGCTGTCGATCCGGCGGGTTGAGCACGTGCAGATCGACCGACTCCTCGGTGTCGAAGCCGTATAACGCGGCCGCGGTACCCAGACACACCGCGACCGTGGTGCCCGTCGCCAGGTCCAGCCCGCGCAGCCGCAACTCGTCGCTCGGCTCGCCGTCGCAGTCGCCGTCGGCGCCGTAGATGCCATACCAAATCTTTTGCAGCGGGCCACGTCTCAGCTCGGCTTCGAGCGCGCGGCGGGTGAGGATCGTGAGGGCTTGAGCGGACGTCACCACCCCGCCCTGGCGGTCGAGCAGCGTCCGCAATCGGTTGTCCATGCCGCCGATCGTCGGCGTCCGATGTGATAGCGGAGTGCCTCATCCCGTCCGGCCGGCCCCAATTGTGGACGGCGGCCGAACTGTGCACAGCCGCCGGCGCCGCGAGCGTGCACAGTTGTACAGAATTTGCGGCGTGTCGGCGGACAAACACGCCCGCTCGGCCGAGAGGGGGCGCCCGGCCGAGAGGGGGCGCGCGGCCGGGTCAGGGCAGCGCGGCCTGGTCGATGATGCCGGCCATCACCTTGACCCCGATCGCCAGCGCCCGCTCGTCGAGGTCGAACGTCGGCTGGTGCAGGTCCAGTTGCGGCCCGCTGCCCGGCCACACCCCCAGCCGGGCCATCGCCCCCGGAACCTGCTCCAGGTACCAGGAGAAGTCCTCGCCCCCGCCGGACTGCCGGGTTTCGGCCAGCACGTGCGGCCCGACCCTCTCGATCGCGCGGGTGAGCATCCGCGTCGACACCGCCTCGTTGACCACCGGCGGCACCCCGCGGTGGTAGTACAGCGTGTGCTGGATGTTCAACGGCGCCAACAGGTGCGCCACCGCGTCCTCGACGATGCCCTGCATCGCCATCCAGGTGTCACGGCTCGCGGTGCGCACCGTGCCGGCCAGCCGTCCGGCCTGCGGGATCGCGTTGGCGGCCGCCCCGGAGTTGACCGCCCCCCACACCAACACGGTGCTGTTGCGAGGGTCGATGCGCCGCGACAGCACGGCGGGCAGCCCGGTGATCAGCGTGCCCAGCCCGTAGACCAGGTCGGCGGTCAGGTGCGGCCGCGAGGTATGCCCACCGGGCCCGCCGACGGTGATCTCGATGGTGTCGGCCGCCGAGGTGATCGGCCCGGGCACGGTGGCCACCCGGCCGACCTGCAGCCGCGGGTCGCAGTGCAGCGCGAAGATCCGGCCGACCCCGGTCAGCACCCCGGCGGCGATCGCGTCGATGGCCCCACCCGGCATCAGTTCTTCGGCGGCCTGGAACACCAGCCGCACCCCGACCGGCAGTTCCGGTGCTGCGGCCAGCGCCAGCGCGGCGCCCAGCAGGATCGCGGTGTGCGCGTCGTGACCGCAGGCGTGCGTCACCCCCGGCACCAGCGAGGAGTACGGCGCCCCGGTCTGCTCGGTCATCGGCAGCGCGTCGATGTCGGCGCGCAACGCGATACGCGGGCCCTCTTCCGGGCCGAAATCGCAAACCAGCCCGGTTCCGCTGGGCAACACCTTGGGGTTGAGGCCCGCGCCGGCCAGGCGTTCGGCGATGAACTGGGTGGTGGCGAACTCCTGCCGGCTCAGCTCCGGGTGGCGGTGCAGATGCCGCCGCCAGGCCACCAGCTCGTCGGCGTTGACCGCCAACCACGCCTCGGCGGCGTGCGACGCGGGAGCTGAGGACATTCAGGCAGTATCCCACCGTGGCACCCGACTAAACTCACGGGCTGTGACGGTTCCGCTCGCGACCCAGGCCGCGGCGGTCGTGGCCCAGCGCACCGGCATCGACGCGCATGATGTGGCGATGGTGCTCGGTTCGGGGTGGGCGCCGGCGGTGGCGGCCCTGGGCACACCGACCGCGACGCTACCGATGGCCGACTTGCCCGGGTTCAGCGCGCCGACGGCGGCCGGCCACCTCGGCGAACTGGTGTCGGTCCCGATCGGCACCCACCAGGTGCTGGTGCTGGTCGGGCGGATCCACGCCTACGAGGGCCACCCGCTGGTCGATGTGGTGCGGCCGGTGCGCACGGCGGTGGCGGCCGGGGCCAACACCGTGGTGCTGACCAATGCCGCCGGCGGCCTGCGCGAACGGTTCGAAGTCGGCCAGCCGGTGCTGATCAGCGACCACCTCAATATGACCGGGCGCTCACCGCTGGAGGGCGCGCACTTCGTCGACATGGTCGACGCCTACACCCCCGCGCTGCGTGCCCTGGCCCAGCAGGTGGACCCGACGCTGGTCGAGGGCGTCTACGCCGGGATGCCCGGCCCGCAGTACGAGACGCCGGCGGAGATCCGGATGCTGCGCACCCTGGGCGCCGACCTGGTGGGGATGTCGACGGTGCACGAAGCCATCGCGGCGCGGGCGGCCGGCGCGCAGGTGCTGGGCCTGTCG
>NZ_QMEX01000263.1 GCF_003284925.1 Mycolicibacter senuensis | reverse complement strand
CAGGCGTCACGCAGCTGCCCGCGGAACCGGCGGCCGCCGTTGACAACCGACAAAGTGGTCGCCGCCGACTGGCCCAGCCGGACCGCGCTGTCCATGGTCCGGGTGATCGCCAGCCTGGCGGGATCGGCCGCCAACGCGATGTCGAGCACCACCGCGGCGCCGAGCCCGGCCAGCAGCACGGTGAACGCCGTCGCCGGCCAGGGGGCCAGCGCGACGGGCAGGGCGCAGACCAGTGCGATCAGCGCGGCTCGACCGGTCAGGATCACCAGCGCGGCACCGGAACCGAGGCCAGGATGCCGTCGAGCACACCGTCGGCGCTGGCCCCTTCGAGTTCGGCCTCTGGACGCAGCATCACCCGGTGCCGCAGGGTTGCCGGGGCCATCGCCTTGACGTCGTCGGGCGTCACGTAGTTGCGCCCGGACAGCCACGCCCACGATCGCGAGGTGGCCAACAATGCGGTCGCGCCGCGCGGCGAGACGCCCAGTTGCAGAGCCGGGGAGTGCCGGGTCGCGCCGACCACGTCGACGATGTAGCCCAGCACCTGGTCGGCGACCAGCACCTGGCGCACCGCGGCGCGGCCGGCCGCCAGATCCGCGGCGCCGGCCACCGGAGCGACCGCGGACAGGTCATGCGGGTCGAAACCCCGAGCGTGCCGGGACAAGATGTCGATCTCGGCCTCCCGCCCCGGCAGCGGGACGGTCAGCTTGAGCAGGAAACGGTCGAGCTGCGCCTCGGGCAACCGATAGGTGCCCTCGTACTCGATTGGGTTTGCGGTGGCCGCCACCATGAACACTTCAGGTAGCGGCTTGGCTGCCCCGTCCACACTGACCTGCCCCTCCTCCATCGCCTCCAACAGCGCCGCTTGGGTTTTCGGCGGGGTGCGGTTGATCTCGTCGGCCAGCAGCAAGTTGGTGAAGATGGGGCCGGGGCGAAAGGCGAACTGTGCGGTGTGAGTGTCGTAGACCAGCGATCCGGTGATATCTCCAGGCATCAGGTCGGGGGTGAACTGGACCCGCTTGAAGTCCAGTCGCAACGCCGCGCTCAGCGTCCGGACCAGCAGCGTCTTGGCCACACCCGGAACGCCTTCGAGCAGCACGTGGCCGCGGCACAGCAGGGCGATCACCAGGCCGCTGACCACGGCGTCCTGGCCGACCACCACTTTGGCGACCTCGTTGCGCAACGCCAGCAGCGCATCGCGGGCCGGGGGAGGCGGGGGAGTCTGTGTCACGATTCGATGACCTGCCTTTCGATGTCGTCGAGTGCGCGGGCAAGATCGACCAGCGCGTCGTCGTTTTCCGGGTGCGGGCCGAACAGCAAGTGCCACAACCAGTCCGGAGGGGCTCCGGTGCGCTGGGCCACCGCGGCGATCACCGCCGGCGGATCCTCGACAGGCCCCAGGCCCAGGCGTGGGGCGATCCGGCGCAGCGTTGCGGTACGTAGTGCGGCGGCAGCCCGGTCGCGGGCCCGGCGGGACCGGTAGAGCCGGCCGAGACCCTCGACGGTCTCGGATGCGCGCACCACGACCGGCAGGGTTTCGGCGACCAGCGGGCCGAGTCGGCGTCCCTGCCACACTGCGGCCAACGCCAGTGCGACGCACAGCTGCCAGACCAGCCAGGTCACGTTGCTCGGGATCAGCCCGAGAATCGTTGCGCTACCGGCTCTTCCACCTTCGACACGTTGGGGCGCATACCAGATCAGGCGGTCCCGCGCGCCGGCCAGGTTCATCGCCAACGCGGCGTTGCCTTCGCGGACCAGGTCGGTGTTCGTCATGAAGGACGGGCTGCCGATCACCGTGACGGTGCGATCGCCGCTTCGATAACGCACCAGCGCACCGTTGTAACAGCTGCGTACCGAACCGTCGTGCGAGGCAACGTAGGTGGCGGTGGCGCCGAGATCGACCGTCCCGGCCCGCTCGGCCTCGCGCAGATTACAGGCGGGCCGGCGGGTGAACGGGCGCGCCGGTCCCGATCGGATCTCGGGCGCCAGCGCTTTGCGCGCCCGCGAATCGGGCGCCACCAACAGCAGGTCCCCGGGAAGCCGGGCCAGCCGCTCCAGGAGTTCGTCACCGGCGATGCGCTGGGTCTCGGCTACCAGCATCAGCGCATCCGGGCGAGCCGCGCGGGCCACGTCGTCGACGGTGCCAGCGATCACCACCTCAACGCCGCGGTCGCGCAACAGCGTGACCACGGCGTGGGCGCCCTGTGGCGTGGTGGCGGTCGGGTCCATCCGGCCGCCCGGACGGGGACTGGTCAGATAGGCGCCGGCCACCGATACGACCACGATCACAGCCAGGGCGACCGCGACCCACAGTCCCTTGCGCCGCGTGGCGGTCACCGGTACTGCCGCCGCGGCGTCAGGGCGCACACCTGCTCGTCGATGTCGGCGACGATCCGGTAGCCGTCCGGGGTGGCCGGCAGCTCGCCGTAGCTGACATCGTTGAACGTCTCGGCGGCCCGCAGCAAGGCGCCCGCCAGGTGGGG
>NZ_QMEX01000262.1 GCF_003284925.1 Mycolicibacter senuensis | reverse complement strand
CAATCCCAGCGAATACGATCTGTTGAAGGTGTCCGGTCTGCTGCGGTCCATCCTGCTGGACAAGCCGCCGCTGTTGGACACTGCGAGCGCCGCCACCTCGCTGGCTCCCAAGTTCCGTGTCGTCAAGCCAGGACCAACTCCGGTCCCGCCTGAGGTCAAGAAGCAGATGGACGAAGCGTGGGCGAAGCTGCATGAGACACGTCCGGAGGTTAAGCGCGTGGATACTGCCATTGCCATGCGATTTGACCTCATGACCGGCGAACTCAGTGATGTCGGTAATCCGGATGACCAGGTAGTGGAGCTATCGCGGGAAGACTTTCTACGGGCCGAAGTCGGTTTTGTCTTGAACGACTTTGAATACTCAGTCGAAAGCATGCTCCGGGTTGCAGCGAACTCCCTCGGAGGGGTCCACAACGATGGGAAGCCGAACCGGGACAAGCACGCTGAGGAACTCCGTCAGTACATGGAGGGCGGCGGCGCAACGTGGTGTGGACGCTCATTGCCTGCCGCGATGATCTTCGAGATAGCCCGCTGCACGCTGCGCGCCTGCAAGCCGATTGCTGATGAGTTGGCCCGCCTCGGGCTGTATTCAGCTGAGTCAAACGAGTGGGTGTGGTCGATAGATGGCAATGGCAACGGCATTGTCCGAACTGGATCGGCGTGAGACGCCGGTGTCATCTGAAATAGTCGTAGCCCTCATCGGTGGTGGTGCTGGACTGGCGACGGGCATCGTCGGCTCACTCTTCGCTCCGTGGGCCAACTGGGGCGCAGAGAAGCGCCGTCGTCGGCAGGACAGGCGTGTCGAGCGCATCGCGGAGTGGCGGGCAGGCGCGTCCCGGCTAGGCGGCGACGTGCATTTCATGGAACTAGAGTGGAGTCCTTGGTACACCACGCTTTATCGCGAAATGAGCGACAAGGCCAAGCGGCAGATTGAGGACGGCAGTCAGGGTGTCCCCAATCCGAACCACAACGAGGTCGCCATGTTGATCGTTGAGGAGATAGCTCGGATCGAACGCGACAAATGGAAGCTGGTCTAGTTGTGGCGATGCTCTCGAAGCATGCCGACTAACGAGTCGTAGCCAGGCGTGGGGGCGTGTAGCCCCAATACGCAGGCGCTACGCACAGCACCACTCTGCACCCACTGGTGGCAGCTTGAGGGACGCTAAAAAATTGCCTCTGAGCTGTGTCAGATAATCCGTTGTCCGCTACGTGCCACCGCCAGCACCAAAGTACGGTGACCTGTGGAAATGTCCAAAGTCAATTTCCGGCTTACAGGCCAGCTCGTCCGCCCCCTAGGTTTGACCAGTGCGGTCACCCATTGCCGCTCTTGCCGTGCCGGACGGCTGCCGTGGTAGTGGCGGGGCAAGTGCCCAGGCAGGGTCACGAGTTGCCGGTCCCCGGTCATCCCGGGCTGATCGGCGGACTGCGCGCGGGAGCATGGCGGGTTAACTTGTCGTCCATGACGAACGAAGAGCGACTCCGGCAGATAGCCAGGGACGTATTCCCGGACTGGTCGCGACCGCCCAGGATCGTGGTGGAGGAGATCGGCGAGCTGGTCAGGCGATGGCCGGTTGATGGCTTCGCACGCGAAATGCTGCCGGACCAGCAGCGCCGTCTGGTGTGGATTGACGGGCACGCGATCGGACAGTTGGACTTCATCGCGGACGCTGCGGAGGAGCAGGATCTGGTTGCGCTGATCCGGCCGCTGAGCCAGGTCACCGGGGTCGAAGTCAACGCCTATGGTCCGGCGGACAGTTTCGGGGAGCGAACGTACCGGCGCGCAGTGATGGTGCACTTTGCATTCGGGAATCCGATCGAGGTCGACACGACCCAACACACGAACGACAGCCTTCGCGGCAGCGCCGACCGGTTCATCGATCGGGTACTGGACGCACTGGCGGGCACATCCGCCGGGGACTAGGTGCCCGCTCAGTAGCGAACCGCCCCCAAACCTGCTGGCCGGGGGCCGAGGATGGCCTTTATACGCCTGCGGCCGGCTTGGCTTTGAACACCTCGGCGTCGGTGGTGACGATCTCGGGGACTTCGTCAAATGCCGTTTGGCCCAGTGCATTTCGTTGGCTATTTGGTGCCAGCGTATGGGTGTGGTGTTCACCGCGGCGGGCTTACGGGCCGACTTGTCCGCCCCGTAGCACCGCCATCGACTCGGCGAGCTCGTCGAGCGCCCGATCGAGCTGGGCACGGCAGCTGCGGGCGATGTCGCGTTCCCGCTGATAGAGCAACCCGTAGGTGAAGGTGTCCTCACCGGCTGCCTCGGCGGCCCGGGACTCGGCAAGCAGATGTTCCCGGCTGACGACACTGTCCTGATGCTCGCCGAGCAGGTTCTGGATGTTCTTGGCCTGTTCCTCGATCGAGGGCGCACCCATTGCCGCCGCGGTGTAGCGCAGCCGCTTGGCCGCCTTGCGGATCCGGTGCAGCGCTTCATCGTCGTGGCCGGTGCCGCCGACCCGGGTGGCCTTGGCGGCCTTGCGCACC
>NZ_QMEX01000261.1 GCF_003284925.1 Mycolicibacter senuensis | reverse complement strand
CGCCGAGCGCCGCTGGCGCCAGGCCGGTGTCGAAGATGAAGGTCCGGGCGGCGTCGATGAGATGATCGCGCACCGCGACCGGTCCCAGCACCGCCCCGCCTTGACTGCCCAGTGCCTTGGACAGCGTCGTCGTCATCACCACGTCGGGCGCCCCGGCCAACCCGACCTCGTGTACCAGACCACGGCCGCCGTCACCGCGCACACCGACCGCGTGTGCCTCGTCGACGATCAGCAGCGCGCCGTGCCGGCGGCATACCTCGTGCAGCTCGCGCAGCGGGGCCAGCGCCCCGTCGGCGCTGAACACCGACTCCGTGATGACCACGGCGCGCTCCTCGGCACGGTCTGCCAGGGCCGCGGCCACCGCGTCGACGTCACGGTGACCGGTGATGACCACCCGTGCCTTCGACAACCGGCAGGCGTCCACCAGCGACGCGTGGCAGTAGGCGTCGGAGACCAGCAGCGAGCCCGGCCCCGACAGGCTCACGACGGCGCCGATATTGGCGGTGTAGCCCGAGGAGAACACCAGGCCCGCCGGCGCACCGACGAAGTCGGCTAAGTCCTGCTCGAACCGGGCGTGCAGTTCGGTGTTGCCGGTGACCAGCCGGGACCCCCCGGCCCCGCCGCCCCAGGTCTGCAGTGCCTCGACCCCGCCGGCGATGACGGCCGGGTGCGCCGAGAGCCCGAGGTAGTCGTTGGAGGCCAGGTCCAGCTCGGTGGCGACGGCGGGCCGCACCCGCAGCGAGCGCCGCAGCCCGTCCTGACGACGCTGCTGCTCCACTTCGGCCAGCCAGGCCAGCGGAGACAGATCCGTGCGGGTCACCGTGCACTCCCTCGACGACAGTTGAACACCGTTCAGGTTAAGGCACGGACCACGCCGAGCATCGCGGCACCGATCCGGGCGATCTCCTCAGGCGTGCAGACATACGGCGGCATCGTGTACACCAGGTTGCGGAACGGGCGCAGCCAGACCCCGTGGGCCAACGCGGCCGGCGTGGCCACCGCCAGGTCCACCGGTTCCCGGCATTCGATGACCCCGATCGCGCCGCACACCCGCACATCGGCGACACCGGGCAGATCGCGGGCCGGCGCCAGCGCGGCGGTCAGCCCGGAGCCGATTTCGCCGACGCGGGCACGCCAGTCCTGGCCCAGCAGCAGCTCGGTGCTCGCGACCGACACCGCGCAGGCCAGCGGGTTGGCCATGAAGGTCGGGCCGTGCATCAGGGCGCCGGCCTCCCCGCCGCTGATGGCATGCGCGATCTCGGTGCTGCACAACGTGGCGGCCAGGCTGAGGTAGCCGCCGGTCAGCGCCTTGCCGACGCACATGATGTCCGGGCTGACACCGGCATGCTCGGCGGCGAACAGCTCACCGGTGCGGCCAAAACCGGTGGCGATCTCGTCGAAGATCAGCAGCACGCCGTGGCGGCTGCAGGCCTCGCGCAGATCCGACAGGTAACGCGGGTCATGGAAGCGCATCCCACCGGCGCCCTGGACCACCGGTTCGACCACCACGGCCGCCAGTTCGTCGCGGTGACGCTCCAGTTGCGCCTCGAACGCGGCGGCGTAGGCCGGGTCGTAATCGCGGGGCACCTGTGGGGCGAACAGCTGCCGGGCCAGCACCGAATGTTCGCCGGTCCACAACGTGTGCATGCCGCCGTCGGGGTCGCAGATGCTCATCGGGGTGAACGTGTCGCCGTGGTAGCCGCCGCGCCAGGTCATCAGCCGGTGCTTGCCGGGGCGGCCGCGCGCGCGCCAGTACTGCAGCGCCATCTTCACCGCCACCTCGACCGACACCGAACCCGAGTCGGAGAAGAACACCGTGTCCAGCCCGGCCGGGGTGATGTCCACCAGCAGCTGTGCCAGCCGGGCGGCCGGCTCGTGGGTGAGCCCGCCGAACATGACGTGGTTCATGGTGCCCAGCTGCGCGGTCAGCGCGGCGTCCAGCGTCGGATGGCCGTGCCCGTGGATCGCGGTCCACCAGGAGCTCATGGCGTCGAGCACGTCGACCGGGGCGTCATCGACGATCAGCGTCAGGTAGGCACCCCGGGCCGCCACCGCCACCGTCGGGGCCGGCGTTTCGGCCCCGATCGTGCTGTAGGGGTGCCACAGGTGTGCGGCGTCGATCGCGCTGATCTGCTCGGGACTCAACGCGGACATGACTGACGACAGTAATGCGGGCGGCGGTCGGCGTAACCGTTCGGTCACAGGTTGCCCAATTTCTCCGCAGCGGCGAGGAACCCCGCATAAGCGCCGGTACGCTCTGTGGCAGGAGTGACCAATGATGCTGCCGTGATTACCGGCGCGAAAGGAGATGACCGATGAAACGCATCTGCGCCACCGCGATCGCACTGGCAGCGGCAATGGCCCCGACGTTGAGCGCCGCCGGCCCGGCAGGGGCCGACCCGCTCTCCCAGACCGGCCACAACCAGCTCATCGACCGCGTGGTCCAGCGCGCGCTGTCGCAACGCGGCGTGCCCTTCGTCTACGGCGGCGGCGACATCAACGGCCCGACCAACAACGCACGGGC
>NZ_QMEX01000260.1 GCF_003284925.1 Mycolicibacter senuensis | reverse complement strand
ATCGACCCAGGTCATCGCCGCGACGGTATCGCGCTGGCGCTGCTGGGCCTGGCCGTCGTGACGGCGGCCAGTTGCTGGCTGGACGCTGCGCGGCCGGTCGGGGCATGGATCGACACCGGGTTGCGCGCTGTGATCGGTGGCGCGGTGGTGCTGCTTCCGGTGCTGGCCGGCATCGGCGCCGTCGCGCTGATGCGTACCGAACCAGTCCCGGAGAACCGGCCCCGCCTGATCCTCGGTTCGGCGATGGTGGCGCTGCCGATACTGGGCCTGTGGCATCTGTGGTCCGGTTCGCCGCAGACCCCCGAGGGGCGCCTGCACGGTGCCGGTTTCGTCGGGTTCGCCATCGGCGGCCCGCTCGCCGACGGACTGACCGCCTGGATCGCCGCCCCGCTGCTGTGCATCGCAGTGCTGTTCGGAGTGCTGTTGCTGACCGGGACGACGCTGCGCGAGGCGCCCGAGGCGCTACGGACCATGTTCGTCGCGCGGGACTACGACGACGGCTACGACGGCAGTTATGACGACGGCTGGTACGGCGGCGACGACGACTACGACGGCGACGACGACTACTACGACGAGGGTGGCGGCGGCTTCGAAGGCGGCGCGGCGGCCGATGGCGCCGAGGACACCCCGGATTGGCAGTCGCGCACGCCGCTGGACAACTACCCGCTCGACGAGCCCGCCGAGCCGCCACCGGCGCCGGCGCCCAAGCCCGCTCGCCGCAAGGCCCCCAAGACGGCCAAACCGACCGACACCACCGTCGTGTTGGACCGGGTGGTGGAGGGCCCCTACACGCTGCCGCCGTTGAGCCTGCTGGTCGCCGGCGATCCCCCCAAGACCCGCACCGCCGCCAACGAGGCGATGACCGACGCGATCACCTCGGTGCTCGAGCAGTTCAAGGTCGACGCCGCGGTCACCGGCTGCACCCGCGGCCCCACCGTCACCCGCTATGAGGTGGAACTGGGCCCCGGGGTCAAGGTCGAGAAGATCACCGCCCTGCAACGCAACATCGCCTACGCGGTGGCGACCGAGAGTGTGCGGATGCTGGCACCGATCCCGGGCAAGTCCGCGGTCGGCATCGAGGTGCCCAACACCGACCGGGAGATGGTGCGGCTGGCCGACGTGCTGACCGCGCCGAGCACCCGACGCGATCATCACCCGCTGGTGATCGGGCTGGGCAAGGACATCGAGGGCGACTTCATCAGCGCCAACCTGGCCAAGATGCCGCACCTGCTGGTGGCCGGCTCCACCGGCTCGGGTAAGTCCAGCTTCGTCAACTCGATGCTGGTGTCGCTGCTGGCACGGGCCACCCCGGAAGAGGTCAGGATGATCCTGATCGACCCGAAGATGGTGGAACTCACGCCGTACGAAGGCATTCCGCACCTGATCACCCCGATCATCACCTCACCGAAGAAGGCGGCGGCAGCGCTGGCCTGGCTGGTCGAGGAGATGGAGCAGCGCTACCAGGACATGCAGGCGTCCCGGGTGCGCCACATCGACGTCTTCAACGAGAAGGTCCGTTCCGGCGAGATCACCGCACCGCTGGGCAGTGAACGGCAGTACCGTCCCTACCCCTACATCCTGGCGATCGTCGACGAGCTCGCCGACCTGATGATGACCGCGCCGCGCGACGTCGAGGACGCGATCGTGCGGATCACCCAGAAGGCCCGCGCCGCCGGCATTCACCTGGTGCTGGCCACCCAGCGGCCGTCGGTGGACGTCGTCACCGGTCTGATCAAGACGAACGTGCCGTCGCGGCTGGCGTTCGCCACCTCGTCGCTGACCGACTCCCGGGTGATTCTGGACCAGGCCGGCGCCGAGAAGCTGATCGGGATGGGCGACGGGTTGTTCCTGCCGATGGGCGCCAACAAGCCGGTCCGGCTGCAGGGCGCCTTCATCACCGACGAGGAGATCCAGGCCGTCGTCACCGCCTGCAAGGACCAGGCCGAGCCCGAGTACACCGACGGCGTCACCACTGCCAAACCGACCGGCGAGCGCACCGACGTCGACCCCGACATCGGCGACGACATGGAGGTCTTCCTGCAGGCGGTGGAATTGGTGGTATCCAGCCAGTTCGGTTCCACCTCGATGTTGCAGCGCAAGCTGCGGGTCGGCTTCGCCAAGGCCGGCCGGTTGATGGACCTGATGGAGACCCGCAGCATCGTGGGCCCCTCCGAGGGCTCCAAGGCCCGCCAAGTGCTGGTCAAGCCCGACGAGCTGGCCGCGACCCTGATGGCCATCCGCGGCGGCGCGGACGCCGACGCCGTGGATGACGGCGACGACGGCTAGCCGGCGACGATCAGACGTTGACCACCAGCGACAACCCGTGCCGATCCCGGCCGGCCCGGCGCCGCCTGCTGCGGACCAGCAACCGGGCCACCGCCGCCTCGACGCCGCGCGCCAGCTCGTCGGCGTCGCGAACGGTGCTGTAGTCGGCGACGATGCCGAAGAACAGGCTGTCGGCGTAGCGCAGGATCGCCGCGCCGGTACGCAACTGCATCGCGATCGGCGGGACCGGCAACACCGCAGCGA